>JALZGN010000128.1 GCA_030861005.1 Actinomycetota bacterium | reverse complement strand
GTCGCACGTGCTCCGACTGGTCCTGGCTAGGAATGTCTGCGTACTAGTAGCCGCCGCGTGACCGATGAGGTCCAGCCCTGATCGCGGTCTCACCACCGAAGATCGAACCCAGACCAGCGATCTGAAGGACCCACCGAGCCCGAAAGGAACACGATGTCGACATCGCCGCAGCACTTCAACGCCCAGATCATCGACGGGGTGATCACGGCTCACCTCGCGGCCACCTTCGCGGGCTTACCCGTCTACGTGCACACGATCGAGCACGCCGACGGAGTCGTCCTCGTCGACACCGGCATGCTCGACTCGACGCCGGAGCTGGACGAGGAAGGCGCGCCGGTGCCGATGCCGGAGAACATCCCCCGAGACGTCGTCTGCGTCATCAACACCCACCTTCACTTCGACCACTGCGGCGGCAACCGCCTGTTTCCCGGTGTGCCGATCCACGTCCAGCGGCTCGAGCTGCAAGGGCCTTACGACCCGCCGGAATGGGTGGATTTCCCGGATGCGACCTACGTCGAGCACGACGGCGAGGCGGAGGTGCTCCCCGGCATCCGGCTGCTGCCAACGCCGGGCCACACGCACGGGCACCAGAGCGTTCTCGTCGACACGCCCGACGGCCTCGTCGTCATCGGCGGCGACGTCGCGTACACGTTCGACGAGCTCGGGAGCGGCGCGACCGAGGGACAGCGGCGCGTGCTCGCGCTAGCCGCTCCGACGTGGCTCACGCACGCAGAGGGAGGGCCGAAAGTTCCTCGCCCGAACTAGGACGGCGACTCGAGCCGGAGCGCGGCCCGCGACGGCCCTTTGGGGAGAGGGTCGATGTTCCCCCGAAAGAGCCCGTTGGCTGCGGTAGCCCGTTAGTCCTCGTCGTGGAACATGGGGATGTACGAGATGCCGACGATCGCGGTTTCGGCGACTGTAGCTTGGCGCCCGTCTGACCTGCGACGACGTGCGGGTCGCACCGGTTTGCACGGCATCGCAGGCTTCGCGGCGGCCGGCCGCTCGTTCGGCCTCCGGGGCCTCGGCGCCCTCCGTGCGCCGGGGCGGCGGCCACACGCCGCCGCCGTACCACTGCCCGGTTGCGAGCCAGATCTCGTAGTACATGAGCCACTCCGACGCCCAGGGGACGATCGTGTCCGCGATCGACATCGCGGGGCCCCAGTCGTCGTCCTCTTGCAGGCACAGCCAGTCGCCGATGAACGTGTGCGGCAAGCGCCGCGGCCACGCAAGCGCTAGTTGATAGGTCGCACCAGGGTCGCACGGCCATGCAAAGCGCGTCGAAACGCGGGTACCCCCGACGTCTCCGAATCGGCGCCACTACGCGGAGACCCGCAAGAATCGGCCCCTCCTCACGAAGACGTACTCGCGTTCGGCGCCCTTCCATGGATGCTGGGACGGATCAGGCGCCGGTTGCAGTCGTCGCGCTCCTTGTTCGGCACACAGCGAGGCTCTTTCGCCTTCGCGGTGCGAGCTCGATCCAGCTGTTTGGTTGGAGCCCGTCGGCTTTGGCGTAGAGCGTCGGGAACGTCGTATGGCGGAAGAAGATCAACGCGCTGCTCGGGAAGCGGATGTCGCTGGAGAGATCGCCGAGAAGCTGAACCTGGAGAACAACGATTCACGGTACGAACAGATGGACAGCTGCATCTGTTCGAAAGGCATTTGTTCCCTAGAAGCGCCCTGGAGGGCAAATGAGGTGCGCGCCACAGCAGGAGCTCTATCCCGGGGAAGCGAACTCGTCGAGCCGCAGCACGAGTTCCTCGATCTCGGCTGAGCGCGCTTCAGCGACGTTTCGTTCCGTCGCGATTACGCGGAAGCCGCACTTCTCGAGGACGCGGCGCGACGCGACGTTGTCGGACGCGACGCGGGCGTGGAGCGGCCGCGACTGCTCAATGGCCAAGAACGCATTGAGGGCATCGGTTGCGATCCCTTTGCCCCAGTAGGAGCGGTCGATCCAGTACGTCACCTCGCGCTCACCGGGCTCCCCCCAGGACCCGATCGTTCCGGCAACCTCGTCGTCGACGACGATGACCCTAGTGAGCACCGTCTCGTCGGCTCGTAGCCTGGACCAGCGGCGCTCGAATGCGTCCCTGTCCATGTGGTCGCGCGCTGTAAAGGCGGCCATGTGTGCGGCGACCGGATCCGCCCACTGTTCGAACAGCAGCGGCAGATCCTCGTCCCGTACCTCCCGCAAAGTGAGCCCCATCACACCGAGTCTCGCCGATCGCAGAGCATCGTCAGTTGCGTCGATCTGATCCAGTGGGCGTCCACACGAGGTCCGCAAGGCTTGAGGACGAACATCTCTCCGACGGCTCCGTCCGCTGCTCGACCTGCGGTCGAGCCTCGTGCTACCCGCGCACGGCGAGCCACTGGCCGCGCGGCGCTCGAGCGCGTGCTTTCGTGTGCGGCGCGGTCGATTCCTGCAGCTCAGGCGACTCGCGTGGGCCAGTGTCCGGGGGTGTCCCTGCTGGAGCGGAGCGTCCGCTATAGCGCCCGGCGATC
>JALZGN010000103.1 GCA_030861005.1 Actinomycetota bacterium | reverse complement strand
TCTAGCGCGACCCTCAAGTTTGGCCGCCACCGGCCGATGACCCTTTCGAGGGAAATGACCCGCGTTCGGATCAGCGACGGGAGCTTCGCCGACGAGTTCGCCGAGTTCCTGGTGCGCTCGGGGTTCGTCGTCGAGCGTGGAGACGGTGACACGTTCTCCCTGCGGCTTCCGCTGACTCCCGGCCCTGCCCGCAGGGAGGAGGACATTGCCGTCCTGCTCGCCGTCTGGGTCGAGATCGGGCTTCGGATCTGGCGCGACATGCGGCCCGACGCGGAGGTGATCGTGCTTTCAAACGAGCCTGCGCGCGAACGGGTCGTCCCGCCCGCGCTCGCGTCGTAGATCGCCGCACCGGCCCCGGTCTCCTGTCGCGTGGAGGTCGCGTTCGCGGGCAGCGCGACCGGCCGCGACGGCGAGCGCCGGGGAAGGCTACCGCGCCTCGTCGGGATGGTGGCGCCCGTGGTAGCTCACGAGCGTGCAGAGGAGTCCGGTGAGGGCGACGCCCGGCCCGACCTCGAGGAGAAGCCGAGCCTCGTCGGAGTGTTCGACGCCGATGACGAGCCCACCGACGGCGATCCAAACGGCGGACGCGATGCCGGGGAGGAGGAGCACGATTACGGTCCAGTCGTGCCAGGGCCGCGCCCGCACGTGCCACACTCCGTAGCTCGCCGCGGCGCCGAAGAGGACGAGGAGGGCGGGGAGGCCTTCCGCGAGGAAGCTGTCGTGCGTGACGAGGACCCACGCGGCGCCGACGAGCGCCGCGATCGTCAGGTACCGCGGCACTACCTGGTTCGCGAGAAGCGGTGGACTGCCTCGAGGAGTTCCTTCGACTTCCGCTCCGCCGCGTGAGGGTCACCCGAGGCGAGCGCGTCCGCGACGCAATGGTTCACGTGCTCGTCGAGGATCCGGTAGGCGAGGCTCTCGAGCGCGGTCGTGACCGCCCCGATCTGCGTCAGGATGTCGACGCAGTAGCGCTCCTCCTCGACCATCCGCTCGATCCCCCTCACCTGACCCTCGATCCGGTGGAGCCGCTTCACGAGCGCCTCGCGCTCGCCTGCATACCCGGGCTTCACGCAACCTCCCGCGGGCTTCGGAAGCGGCGAAGCCGAAGGGCGTTCAGGACGACGAAGAGGCTCGAGAACGCCATCGCCGCCGCCGCCACGACCGGGCTCAGCACGCCGGCGACGGCGAGCGGGATCGCCGCGACGTTGTAGGCGAACGCCCAGAAGAGGTTCCCCTTGATCGTCGCGAGGACCCGGCGCGCGAGGCGGATCGCGTCGGCGGCCGCCCGCAGGTCGCCGGAGACGAGCGTGACGTCGCTCGCCTCGATCGCGACGTCCGTCCCCGTTCCGATCGCGATCCCGAGATCGGCCTGGGCGAGGGCAGGGGCGTCGTTCACGCCGTCCCCGACCATCGCGACGACCTCGCCCGCGGACTGGAGCCGCCGGACCTCGGCCGCCTTCGCGTCGGGGAGGACGCCGGCGAGCACCCGCTTGATCCCGACCTCGTCCGCCACCCTGCGGGCGACGGGCTCGGCGTCGCCGGTCAGGAGGACGGGCTCGAGCCCGAGTGCCTCGAGCTCGGCGACGGCCGCTCGGCTCGTCGCCTTCACGGCATCGCCGACGGCGATGGTCGCGCGCACCTTGCCGTCCCAGCGAACGGCGAGCTCGCCGTCGACTCGACCCACCTCGACCTCGTGGCCGTCGACGCGTCCGGCGACGCCGACTCCGGGCCGGCTCGTGAACCGCTCGACGGGCGGGAGCGAGCCGAGCTCGGCGCGCGCCGCGGACGCGACCGCCCGCCCGATCGGGTGCTCGCTCGCTTCCTCGACGGCGCCTGCGAGGCGCAGAACCTCCTCACGCGTCGCGCCGTTCGTCGGGACGACCTCGACGAGCTGGAGCTTCCCCTCCGTCACGGTGCCCGTCTTGTCGAGGACGGCCGTGGTCGCGCGGCGAGTCTCTTCGAGGACCTCCTGCCCGCGGATCAGGATGCCGAGCTGCGCACCCCGACCCGTCCCCACCATGAGCGCGGTCGGCGTCGCGAGCCCGAGCGCGCAAGGGCACGCGATGATGAGGACGGCGACCGCCGCCGTGAACGCGTCCGTCGCGTCGCCCGTCGCGACGAGCCAGCCGGCGAGCGTCGCGAGCGAGAGCCCGATGACGATCGGGACGAAGACGGAGGAGACGCGATCGACGAGGCGCTGGACCGGTGCCTTCCCGGCCTGCGCCTCGGTGACGAGACGGGCGATCTGGGCGAGCGCGCTCTCCGAGCCGACGCGCGTCGCCCGGACGACGAGGCGACCCCACGTGTTCACGCTCGCCCCTGCGACCTCGGCGCCCGGCCCGACATCGACCGGGATCGGCTCGCCGGTCAGGACGGACGCGTCGACGGCCGACTCGCCCTCGACGACGAGGCCGTCGGTCGCGATCCTCTCGCCCGGCCGGACGAGGAAGAGATCGCCGACCCGCACCGCCTCGATCGGGACGGGGATCTCGCGGCCGTCTCGAAGAATCCGTGCGTCCTTGGCGCCGAGCTCGAGGAGCGCCCGGATCGCGGCGCCCGAGCGGCGGCGTGCACCGGCCTCGAGCCAGCGGCCGAGGAGGATGAGCGCGGTGATGACGGCGGCGACCTCGAAGTACGTCTCCGCGTCTGGAAGCGCGAGGAGCGCGACGAGCGACCAGGTCCAGGCGGCGATCGTCCCGATCGAGATCAGCGTCTCCATCGTCGCGGCGCCGTGGCGGGCGTTTCGGAGCGCACCCGCGTGGAAGGGCCAGCCGGCACCCCAGACGACGGGCGTCGCGAGCGCGAGCGCGGCCCACTCCCACCCGGGGAAGCGAAGCGGCGGCAGCATCGCAACGAGGACCAGCGGCGCCGTCAGAGCGAGCGCGACGGCGAGCCTTCTTCCGCCTCCGGGGGCGCGCTCGCGCTCACCGCCCGCGACGGACGCCCCGTACCCCGCGGACTCGACGGCGCCGACAAGGTCGGCGACCGACGCCCGTCCCGGGTCGTACGCGACGCGTGCCCGCTCGGAGGCGAGGTTGACACTCGCCTCGACGCCGTCCAGTCGGTTGAGCTTCCGCTCGACCCGCCCCACGCAGGAGGCACACGTCATCCCCTCGATCTCGAGGTCGACCTGCTCACGCTCGGCGACGGTCACTCTGGCTCGTACCCTGCTTCCTCGATCGCGGCCCGGACGGCCGCCTCGTCGACGTCGTCCCCGTCGACGGTCACGATTTTCGTCTCGAGGTCGACACGGACGTCGGAGACGCCCTCGACGGCGCCGACCTCCGTCTCGACAGCGCGGACGCAGTGCGCACAGCTCATTCCGAGTACGCGGTACGTCGTCGTGCTCACAGGAGAAATCATACCGATGGGGGGTATACCGGCCCACTGCCCCGCGTCGGGTGCGGTATACGATCCTCGACCGTGCGCCTAGCCCTCGTACCGCGGACGACCGAGTTCTACAACCTCTTCGCGCGGGCGGGCGCGAACGCGCTCGAGGCGGCTCGCAAGGCCGAGATCCGGTTCCGCGAGTACCCGAACGCGTCCGTGACGCAGGCGGACGTGAAAGAGATCGAGCACGAGGGCGACCGGATCACGCACGACATCATCCAGCTCCTGAACACGCAGTACGTGACCCCGTTCGACCGCGAGGACATCTACGGGCTCGCGACGGCGACCGACGACGTCGTCGACCTGATCGAGGAGGCATCGGATCTGCTCGAGCTCTACGGGACGGAGTCCGCCACGAAGCACGCCCTCGAGCAGTGCCGGATCCTCGTCGCCGCGGTCGGATGCCTCGAGCGCGCGCTCGCCGACCTGAAGACCATGCGCGTCGTTCAGCCCGCCCTCGTCGAGCTGAAGCGGCTCGAGGACGAGGGCGACCGCGTCGTTCGCGACGCGATCGCCGACCTCTTCCGGGATTCGCGTATCGACCCGTTGATCGTCATTCGTTGGAAGGACATCTATGACGGGCTCGAGAACGCGGTCGACGCCTGCGAGACGGTCGCGAACGTTGTCGCGAACATCGTCGTCAAGAACGCCTAGGCGCTCGTGCAGCTGACGCTCGCCGCCGTCGTCGTCGTCGCGCTCTTCTTCGACTTCACGAACGGCTTCCACGACACGGCGAACTCGATCGCGACGAGCGTCTCGACGCGAGCACTGTCGCCACGATCGGCCGTCGTCTCGGCCGCGGTGCTGAACTTCGCCGGTGCGTTCGTGTCCTTCGAGGTCGCGGCCACGGTCGCGAAGGGGATCGTCGTCCCGGACGCGATCACCCTCGAGGTCGTGCTCGCGGGCCTCGTCGGCGCCATCACCTGGAACCTGGTCACCTGGTACCTCGGGCTCCCGTCGAGCTCGAGCCACGCGCTGATCGGCGGCGTCGCGGGGTCCGCGATCGCGGCGGCGGGATTCGACGTCGTCAAGTGGCATGGTCTCGTCGAGAAGGTCGCGATCCCCTCGCTCCTCGCGCCGCTCTTCGGCGTGATCGGCGCCGCGTTCATCATGCTCGTCGTCCTCTGGATCATCCGTCGCCGCGCACCGGGGGTCGTGAACCGAGTCTTCCGACGGCTCCAGCTCGTCTCGGGCGGATTCGTGGCCTTCACCCATGGGACGAACGACGCCCAAAAGACGATGGGCATCATCGCGCTCGCCCTGGTGGCGAGCGGGCACCTCGATCCCGACTTCGGTCGGCCTCCCATCTGGGTGATCGTGGCAGCGGCCCTTGCGATGGCGCTCGGCACGTACGCCGGCGGGTGGCGGATCATCAACACGCTCGGTCAGCGCGTCGCGAAGCTCGACCCGCCGCAAGGCTTCGCCGCCCAGACGGCCACGGCGTCGATCCTCTGGGTCACGGGGACGGTCGGCTTTCCAGTGTCGACGACGCACACCGTTTCCGGCTCGGTGCTCGGCGCGGGAGCGAGTCGCCGCGTCTCGGCCGTCCGCTGGGGTGTCGCCGGGAACATCCTGCTCGCCTGGGTCATGACGATCCCGTCCGCCGCGCTCGTCGGCGCCGCGATGGAGGGCCTCACTCGCCTTCCGGGCGGCGCCGCGCTCGTCTTCGTCTTGGCGGGCGCGATCGCCGCCGCCGCGTTCTTCGGCCGAACGTGGCAGACGCGGCGATTCCGGATGCTCGAGGCGACCCCGGTCGCGCCGCCCCCGTAAGCAGCCCCCGCCGGTGCAGAGAAGGCAGGCCGGTCAGCGAGTCGTTCGAGGCTGGCGTGAGATCGTCTCGGGCGGTCCCGGGTGGGACGCGTCGGTGAACTCGCGGAACTCCCCGGTCACGAGGTAGGCGGTCTGCTCGCCGATGTCGACTGCGTGATCGCCGATCCGCTCCAGGCACCGCGAGACGATGATCATCCGGAGTCCCCACTCACGCTTGCTCGGGTCGCCGCCGAGCGCGAGCACGTGCTCGACGACGCGGCGGTTCGCGCGGTCGATCATCTCGTCGAGCCCGACGAGCATCTCGGCTTGTTCGAGGTCGCGCTCGCCGAACGAATCGAGCGCGAGCGTAATCATCGCCTCCGCCCGCGCGCCCATCTCCTCGAATTGCTCGACGAGCTGGGCGTCCGGCTCGACCCCGCCGGCGAGCTTCGTCAGCTTGGCGATCGTGACGCAGTAGTCCGCCATCCGCTCGAGGTGCAGGTTGTCGTGAAGCACCGCGAGCACGAGGCGGAGGTCGACCGCGACCGGCGTCTGGCGGGCGAGGAGCGACTGAATCCCCTGTTCGATCTCGAAATACCGCTCGTCGACCTCGTCGTCGAACGCGATCACCTCGTCCGCGAGCTCGACGTCCTGCTGGCGAAGCGCGTTCAGCGCGCCGCGGAGGGCCCGGAGGACGAGCTCGCCCTCGTCTTGAACGCCGGCCTCGAGCCGATCGAGCTCTTCCTGGAGCGTGACCCTCATCCGAATCTCCCCGTGACGTACGCCTCGGTTCGCTCGTCCGCCGGCTTCGTGAAGATGGTCGAGGTCTCGTCGTACTCGACGAGGATTCCCGTCCGCTCGCTTCCGTCGTCGGAGACGCGCACGCTGAAGAAGGCCGTCATGTCGGCCACGCGCGCCGCTTGCTGCATGTTGTGCGTGACGATCACGATCGTGTACGCGCGCTTGAGCTCGTGCATCAGATCCTCGATCGCGCTCGTCGAGATCGGGTCGAGTGCGGAAGCGGGCTCGTCCATCAGGAGGACGTCCGGCTCGACCGCGAGGCAGCGAGCAATGCAGAGGCGCTGCTGCTGGCCGCCAGAGATGCTGTAGGCATTCGCCTTCAGGCGATCCTTGACCTCCTCCCACAGGGCCGCCTGGCGGAGCGCGCGCTCGACTCGCTCGTCGAGCCCGGCCTTCATCCCGAGAACCCGGGGGCCGAAGGCGACGTTGTCGTAGATCGACTTCGGAAACGGGTTCGGCTTCTGGAAGACCATGCCGATCCGCTTTCGCACCTCAACCGGATCGACCGACGGCCCGTAGAGGTCGGCGCCGTGGTAGCGCACCTCGCCCTCCACGCGCGCGGACTGGATCAGGTCGTTCATCCGATTGAAGCAGCGGATGAGCGTGCTCTTTCCGCAGCCGGACGGACCGATGAACGCGGTCACCGAGTTCCGGTAGACGTCGAGCGAGACGTTCGCGAGCGCCGGCACGCCGCCGTAGGAGACGGTGAGCTCGCGCACCTCGAAGACCGCCGTTCGGTCGACGCCGCCCCGCGCCGCACTCGTCCCAACCGCGATCGGGATCTCCGCCGGCACCGCATCGGCCGCGGTCATCACCACCTCCTCCCGTAGCGGTTTCGGAGCCAGATCGCGGACGCGTTCATCGAGACCATGATCGCGAGCAGCACGAGGATCCCGGCCGCCGCGAGCTGCCGGAAGTCCTCCTGAGGCTGGGAGATCCAGCGGAAGATCTGGACGGGAAGGGCGGTGAACTCGCCGAGCAGGGTCGGGTCGAAGCGGACGTACGTGAGCGCGCCGACGAGGAGGAGGGGCGCCGTCTCACCGATCGCGCGGGCGAGCGCGAGGATCGATCCCGTCGCGATCCCCGGGATCGCCGCCGGGAGCACCTGGCGGTAGACGACCTGCCAGCGCGTCGCTCCGAGCGCGTACGCCGCGTGCCGAATCGAGTCGGGAACGGCCCGGATCGCCTCCCGGCTCGCGACGATGACCGTCGGGAGGACGAGGAGCGTCAGGATCATCGCCCCCGCGAGGAGGACGCGGCCGAGGCCGAGCGGCCCGCGCACGAGGAAGGCGAGGCCGAGGATCCCGTACACGATCGAGGGGACGGCGGCGAGGTTTTGGACGTTGACCTCGAGCGCCCGCGTGAACCAGCGCTCGCGGTTCGCGTACTCCTCGAGGTAGATCGCCGTCCCGACGCCGAGCGGCACCGCCATGAGGAGGAGGAGCCCCATCATGTAAACCGTCCCGAGGATCGCGGGGCGCGCGCCCGCGCGGTCGGGGTCGGCCGAGGGAGGGTTCCCGAGGAGGACGCCGTCGGCGAACGGAATCCCCCTGCGCAGGACGTCGACGAGGAGAACCCCGAGGAGCACGAACCCGACCGTCAGCGAGAAGAGGAGGGCCGCCTGGAACGCCGCTCCGCGGGCGCGGTCGCCGCTCGCGCGGCGACCGATCGGAGCGAGGTCCGTGCTCATTCGTAGATCTCGCGGAAGCGGCGCACGAGTCGAATCGCGACGACGTTCATCGCGAGCGTCATCGCGAAGAGCGTGAGGCCGACGGCGAAGATCGTCTGGTACTCGATCGAGCCCGTCGGCACGTCGCCGATCGCCGTCTGGCCGATGAACGAGGTCATCGTGAGGACCTCGGCCCGCGGGTCGAGCGTGAGCTGCGCGAGGCCGCCCGCCGCGATCAGGACGATCATCGTCTCGCCGATCGCGCGCGAGATCGCAAGCACGTAGCTCGCGACGATCCCCGAGATCGCCGCGGGGACGACGACGCGCGTCGAGACCTGGAGTCGACTCGCGCCGACGCCGTAGGCGCCGTCGCGAAGCTCCTGCGGCACGGACGACATCGCATCCTCGGAGATGGAGGCGACGGTCGGGATCAGCATGACCCCCATCACGAGCCCCGCCGAGAGGGCGTTGAAGACCCCGACCTCGAGCCCGAGCGAGCGCAGGAACGGGGTGAGCGTGACGAGCGCGAAGAAGCCGTAGACGACCGTCGGGATCCCGGCGAGGATCTCGAGGGCGGGCTTCACGATCCTCCGGGTGCGCGGCCGCGCGTACTCGCTCAGGTAGATCGCAGCGCCGAGCCCGAAGGGCATGCAGACGAGACACGCCCACAGCGTCACGTTCACCGTCCCGGCGACGAGCGGAAGGACGCCGAAGCTGGCCGGCCGGAAGAGCGGCGCCCACGTCGTTCCGGCGAAGAAGTCGCTCGGCGCGATCTCTCCAAAGAACTGGAGCGTGGGCGCGACGAGCGCGACCACGATCCCCACGGTCGTGAGGACGGAGACGAGGGCGGCGAGGGCGAGGACGCCCCTGACGACGTCCTCGCCCCAGCGTCTCGTCTCGCCGCGGAGCGCGGGAGCGCCTGCTGCGAGCTCTCGGGCGACCACTTACGCCGCGGTGACCTTGTCGAACTTCGCCCTCTGCTTCGCGAGCTGGTCGTCGTGGAGCGCGATCAGCTGCGCCGTCTCCGCCGCCTCGACTGCGTTCTCGAGGTAGAAGCGGACGAACTCCCGGACGGGCCGCTTCGCGAGCGACGTGTTCTTCACGTAGATGAAGAGCGGCCGGGAGAGAGGCGTGTACTCGCCGGCCTGCGCGGTGTCCGCGCGCGGCTCGACGCAGCCTTCGCCCGAGTCGACCGCGAGCGCCTTCAGATTGTCCTGGTTCTGCTCGAAGTACGAGAAACCGAAGTAGCCCATCGCGCCCCGCTCGCCCTCGACCGCCCGGACGATGACGTTGTCGTCCTCGCTCGGCGTGTAGTCGGTCCGGCTCGCGCCCTCCTCGCCGTTGATCTCGTTCGTGAAGTAGTCGAACGTCCCCGAGTCCGTACCCGGGCCCGCGAGCTTGAGCGGGACGTCCGGGTAGTCGCCGCCGGGCACGTCCTGCCAGTTGTCGATCTCCGAGCCCGGCTTCCAGATCGCCTTCAGCTGGTCGGTGGTGATGCAGTCGATCCAGTCGTTCTCCGCGTTCACGACGATCGTCAGCGCGTCCACCGCCACCTGGAACTCGGTGTAGTCGATGCCGTTCTCGCGGCAGACCGGTGCTTCGTCGTCCTCGATCGGGCGCGAGGCGTCCGAGATGTCCGTCTCGTCTCTGCAGAAGCGTTCGAACCCGCCTCCCGTTCCCGACGTTCCGACCGAGACGCGGACGCCGGGCTGCGTCTCCGCGAAGCGCTCGGCGACTGCCGTCGAAAGCGGAGCGACGGTGCTCGACCCGTCGACTTTGATGGAGCCGGCCAGCTGTTCGCCGCTCGCGGCGCCTGCCGAATCGCTTGTGCCCTCGTCGTCGCGCCCGCACCCGGCGGCCGCGACCGCGACCGCGACGAGCAGCGCGGCGAGGATCCTGAGGCGAGATACCACGCGTCTCCTTTCGTGTCGTTTCACTCACCACGAGTGTCCGCGGACCGCGCCGGGCGGTGGGCTGAAAAGTTGTGAAGGAGTTGCTACGAACTGGTGAACGTTCGCCGTGCGTTCGCCGGGGCCGGAAAGACGCAGCGCACGGTGAGTCCGCGTCCGCGCCCGCTCGTCGCCTCGACCGTTCCCCCCGCCGAGGTGACGACGTGCTTCACGATCGCGAGCCCGAGGCCGCTTCCCCGGGAGGCGCGCGCCCGGTCCGTGCGGTAGAAGCGCTCGAAGAGGCGCGGGAGATCCTCCTCCGAGACGCCGACGCCGTCGTCGGACGCGACGAGGACGGCGGCGCTCGATTCCGCCCGCGCCGCCAGCGTGAGGCGCGCGCCGGTCCCCGCGTGGCGGATCGCGTTGTCGATGAGGTTCGACGCGACGACCCGGATCATGCGGGGCCGGAGCGGGAGCTCCACCGCCTCGTCTCCCTCGACGACGACGTGGACGCCGGCGCGGGCCGCCTTGTCCGACGCGCGCTCGGCCACCTCGCCGAGGATGGGTAGCGCGGGAGTCGCTCCCAGGCCCACGAGCTCGCGGCCCGACTCGAGCTCGCTCAGGAAGAGGACGTCATCGATAAGCTCGCCGATCTCGGCGATCTCGCCGCGCGCCTGCTCGATCAGCTTGTCGACTTCGGCGCCGGGCAGGAGAGCCGTCTCGAGGAGGGCGAGGAGGCGCGCGAGCGGGGTTCGAAGCTCGTGCGAGACGGCGGCCGTGAACCCTGCGCGGAGCTCCTCGTAGGCGGCCAGATCGCCCGGGTCGCTCAGATAGAGGAGCGTCTCGCGCCGACCGTCGATCTCGTACGGCACGCGAAAGGGCACGCGGCTCGAGCCGGAGCGAAGCATCTCGTCCGTCACCTGCGTCCCCTCGACGAGCCCCTCGAGCGCCTCGCGGGCGCGGCGGCTCGCGGCGACGACCCGTTCGTGCTCGTCGAGGACGAGCACGAACTCGCGGCTTTCCTCGACGAGGCGCCGACCGCGCTCGCCCTCCGCTCGAAGCTGCGCCGCGCGCCCGTCGTCCGCTTCTCGCCGCGAATCCGCTCTTCGGCGCCACTTCACCGCTCGTACACCGCTCGTTCACCGTCCCGTGACCCCGGGCGAACCGTCAACGCCATTATCGTCACAGAGGTGCCAAAGGTCCTGATCATCGAGGACGACGAGGTGATCGCGGAGGGCATGTCGCGACACCTCACCTCGGCCGGGTTCGACCCGGTCTGGGTCGACAAGGGAGAGCCGGGGATCGCGCGCCTTCGCTACGAGAACCCGGACGTCTGCGTGCTCGACCTCATGCTGCCGGGCCTCGACGGCTGGCGGCTGATCGAGACGGCACGTCGGGAAGGAATCGGAACGCCGATCGTCGTCGTGAGCGCGCGCGGGACCGAGCACGACCGCGTCCACGCGCTCGAGATCGGGGCCGACGACTACCTCGTGAAGCCGTTCTCGATGAAGGAGCTCGTCGCGCGCGTGCGCGCGGCCGCACGGCGCGGCGTCCGCCCTCAGGGCGAGGAGCGGGGTGCGGTGATGGACGCCGAGGAACTTCGGATCGACCCCCTGAACGTGCAGGCATACGTCAACGGGGAGAGCGTCGAGCTGACGCCGACCGAGTTCCGCCTTCTCCACGCGCTCGCGCTCGAGCGCGGACGGGTGGTGAGCCGCGACGAGCTCCTCCAGAGGATCTGGGGTCGCCGTCAGACGCACCGCGATCGCACGGTCGACGTCTTCGTTCGCAAGCTCCGCGACAAGATCGAGGCACGGGCCCCGCGCCACACGTTCATCCACACGCGGTACGGCGTCGGCTACAAGTTCGATCCCGTCCGGAAGGACGAGACGGCAGCGGAGCTGGGGTAGGATCGCGCGGCCATGCCGACGGTCGCTGATCGGATGACGCGCGAGCTCCTCACGGTCGCGCCGGACGTGGAGCTTGCGGAGGCCGCACGCCGGATGGCCTCGCGCGGGGTCGGGGCCGTCGTCGTCCTCGAGGGCGAGCGCCTTGGCGGAATCCTCACCGAGCGCGACGTCCTCAAGGCGGTCGCGGCCGGCTTCCGCCCCGAGGCGCGCGTCTCGGAGTGGATGACCCGGCACCCGGAAACGGTCGAGAGCGACGACACGACCGACCATGCGGGCGCGCTCATGATCCACGGAGGCTTCCGCCACCTTCCGGTCGTCGACGAGGGCCGCGTCGTCGGGATCCTCTCGATCCGCGACCTCATGCGCGTCGCTCTCGAGGACCGCGCCCCGCGCGGCGTCTGATCAGACGGCCGAGGCGCCGGCGTCGAGCGCGCCGAGGATCTCGCGGTCGCGCTCGTGCGTCAGCAGGCGAGCCGCCTCGTCGGGCGGGAGCCAGCGGACCTCGTCGACGCCCTCGCCCGGGCTCGCGTCGTCGCCGCCCGCCGACATCGTCCAGTAGCGCACCGTCTTCGCCCGCCCCCGTGCATCCGTGTAGTGGATCACCCCGAGCTCGCGGCCGAGATCGCAGCGGAGGTTCGTCTCCTCGGCGACCTCTCGGACGGCGCATTCCTCCTCGCTCTCGGTCTCCTCGACCTTCCCCTTCGGAAAGCCCCAGTCTCCGTAGCGCGGCCGATGGATGACGAGCACCTCGAGCCGTCCGTCGTGCTCCCGCGCGACGACGCCCCCCGCTGCCCGAACCGCCCCGCTCACACTAGTCCGCCTGGGGGACATCGTCGGCGTTCGTGTCCTCGCGCTCGGGGTCCGGAACGGGCGAGCCCTCCTCCGTGGGCTCGGGGTCTTGCTCGCGAGGGGCCTCAGTATCCTCATCCACGGTGCGGGTCATTCTTCCCGATGAGTCCGAGCTCGAACTTCCGGACGGCGCGACCGGGCTCGACGCGGCGCGGGCAATCGGCCCCAGGCTGGCCGAGCAGGCCGTCCTCGTCCGCACGAACGGGGCCGTGCGGGACGTGCGGCTGCCCCTCGCCGACGGCGAGCGGATCCAGATCCTGAGCACCCGCGACCGGCACGACCCCGACGCGCTGGCCGTTCTCCGCCACTCCGCGGCGCACCTCCTGGCCGAGGCCGCCCGGCGCCTCTACCCGGGCACGAAGGTCGCGATCGGCCCCCCGATCGAGAACGGCTTCTACTACGACTTCGACTTCCCGGAACCGATCTCGGAGGAGGACCTCGCTCATCTCGACCAGGAGATCAGGCGTGAGATCGAGGAAGGGCGTGAGTGGGAGCGGATCGAGGTCACGCGCGACGAAGCGCGGCAGTGGTTCCTCGCGGAGGACGAGCCGTACAAGGTGGAGCTGGTCGACAGCGCCGACGGCGAGATCACCTTCTACCGCCAGGGAGACTTCGTCGATCTCTGCCGGGGGCCGCATCTCCAGGACGCCAAGCCGATCCGCGCCGTGAAGCTGCTCTCGCTCGCCGGTGCGTACTGGCGGGGTGACGAGTCGAACCCACAGCTCACGCGCGTCTACGGGACCGCGTTCTACGACCCGGCCGACCTCGAGGGGTACCTGCGCCGGCTCGAAGAGGCGAAGCAGCGCGATCACCGCCGGCTCGGGCGCGAGCTCGACCTCGTCCATTTCGACGAGCACTCGCCCGGCTCGCCGCTCTGGCACCCGCGAGGGATGGTGATCTGGAACCAGCTCGAGGCCCTCCGCCAGCGCGAGAACGCGCGGCGCGGCTACGTCGAGGTCAAGACCCCGCTCCTCTACGACACGGAGCTCTGGGAGATCTCCGGCCACTGGGAGAAGTACCGCGAGCACATGTTCCTGATCGAGCAGGAGGACAAGACGTTCGGCCTCAAGCCGATGAACTGCCCCGGCCACATGCTCCTCTTCGGGAGCGAGGTCCGAAGCTACCGCGAGCTCCCGATGCGCTTGGCGGAAGCGTCGACGCT
>JALZGN010000101.1 GCA_030861005.1 Actinomycetota bacterium | reverse complement strand
GGCGACGGCTGCTGTTGCACCTCTCGGTTCTCCGTCCCCGGCGAGGAATCGGTGGAACCGGCAGCGGGCGGCGACACCTGCTCCTGTTGCTGCCCTGTCCCCGGCTGGATCCGCTCTCGCCCCTTGCTCGGGTCGAGCGGGTAGGTCTTCCAGAGCTCGGATGGAACGTTGCCGCGGCTGCGGTCTTGACCCTGCGCCGGCAGCGCCGCGACGAGAGCGAGCACGACGAGGAGGACGAGGCACGGCATCGCGAGGGCGACCCGGCTTCGAGGCGAGAGGGCAGGGCTATGCATCAGCGGATCGTGAGCGGTGTCCCGACGGGCATGAGCCTCGAGAGCCGGAGGATGTCCTCGTTTCGCATGCGGATACAGCCGTGCGAGACGCGACCCGGAAGGAGGTCCGGTCGGTCGGTCCCGTGGATCCCGACGAACCCGCCCGCTGGCCAGTCGGTCAGGATTCTCGAGCGCGCGCTCGTCCCGAACGCGAGAGGGCCGTACATCGGGCTCGCGTACCCAGTGAGGCGGTTTCGAATGTAGAACTCGCCTCGAGGCGTCGGCCAGAACCGCTTGCCGACGCCGACATCGGCACGGAAGATCTCTCGCCCGTTCCGAAAGAGCGTCGCCCGGAGCGACTCGAGGTCGACGACGAGGTGCGTCGTCACGGTTCCGTAGCCCCCGAGCGCCTCACGAGCGACCCAACCCGTGTTCGGCCGGCCGAGCACGGGGAGTCGCACGCGGATCCACAAGCGACCACCCTCGTCGACTCGCCTACCGAGGACGAGGACGATGTTCGACGTCCCTTCCGGCGTCAGCCTCTCCACCCATGCGACCTCGCGAGCGCGAGCGGTCGGCCGCGCGTAAGCCGAAACTGGCGTGCGGACGACGGCCCAGCGCGACGAATGCGCCGATGAAGCGAGGAACGCCGGCTTCCCCGGCACGAACGCCGGCCTGACCGGCGTCGGAAGGCCGGCTAACTCCGTCCGACGGTCGCGAGCGGACGCCGCCGATCCCGAGGCGCCCTCGTACCCGCCTTCATGCGAGGCCGAGGACGACCGAACCGCGATCGCCAAACCGGCGGGAACGACGAGCGCGGCCACCAAGACGAGAGCGACAATCACCCTCCGCGTTCCCGAGGACGCGCTCCTTTTCACCCGACGAACTTCGGCGCCGCTCGACCCGTGGTCTTCGGAACGAGCGTACTGATGAAGCGCGTGGAGGCGACGATCCGATCCACCTCTCCAACTGGCTTCGGCTGATCGAGCGCGCCAGCGACGGGGACGACACCGGCGAGGTGGCGAGCCCATGCTGCGTGCCGCGCTTCCACCGTGAGGAGGGAGAACGTCGCCGCGACGAGAGCTCGCGAGTGGATCGCGGGCGTCACGCCGGTCAGGAGTGCCGTCGTGAGATCTTCCATCGCGACCGCCGTGCGGGTGAACTTCGTCTCGCTCTCGGTGTTCCCGTGGAAGTTGAAGAACGGCTTCTTCGTCGCCGCGTCGCCGAGCACGTGCTTGATGATCTGGACGTGCGCCCGTTCGTGGGCCCCGAGCGTCTTCGCCCACACGGCCTTCTCTTGTTTCATGGCGGCGACGGTCCCGGCCCGCTCCGTCTCCGTGTAGAACGTCGCCTGCAGGTACTCGAAGTTCAGCGCGTACTGGAAGATCCGGACGTCGTTCGCCTTCGACCTCTTTGCCTCCAGGACGGGCGGCGCCGCGAGCGCAGCCAGGAGAGTGCTTCCGCCGACGACCGCCTTCCGCAGGAACGCGGCACGCGATTCTCCGTAGAGGTCGGCGATGTCTTCCTGGATGGCGCCGTCTCGATCCAGCTCCTCGAGCGTCAGGTCGGGCATCACTCGGTCTCCTCTTCCTTCTCCCGCCATCGAGCGCCTCTTAGCTCGCCGCCTCGAAGCCGGTCCTGTCGATCGCCGCGAGGACCTCCGACGGGGTCTTCGCCTTGTCGGCAGCGAACGGGGCGGGATGGCGATCGAGAATGTCCTCGATCCACGCGGCGTGGCGCGCCTCCACCGAACAGAGCTGCGCGAACGGCACCATCAGCCTGCGAGTCAGGTTTGCGCCCTGACCGATGTACCCGGCAACGGCCATCTCCTCGAGCGTTCGCGCTGCCCCCGCGAATGCATCGTCGTTCGCCGTGGCCTCGCCGAAGTCGAACGTCCGCTCGTCCTCTGCCTTCCCCCGAAGCTGCCTCCGCAGGAGCGCGACGTGCGTGCGTTCGTGGCGAGCAAGTAGCTGCGCGAACTGCTGGAGCTCACCCGTCAAGCCGCCCCCCTCCGCCGCCTCTCGGTAGAACGCGGCCTTGAGGTACTCGAGGCGAAGGACGTAGTTCAGGATGCGAACGTCGCGCGCCGTCGAGGCTGCCGAATTCGCGAGCTTGGGTAGCGCGCTGACGAGGCCGCCGGTGGCGAGGGCAGTACCGCCGAGTACACCCGCGCGCCTCAGAAACGCGGCGCGGGAACTCGCGACTGCGACCGTATGGTCGGCGGCGCCTTCGTCTAGGGAGGGCTCGGGGGAGCGTCCATCGTCCGAGCCGTGACGGGTCGAGCGAGGGTTCGTATGAGTCATCGCCGCAGATCGCCCTTCTTCGGCGCGCCCCCAGTGGTCCGACCGGGTGGCCGCGCGCCTCCATTTTGCCCTCCGGATCGCCAGATCGCAAGCGGGAGCGTCACCACCGGCGGCGACGACTCGCAGCTCCCCAAGACGCGTACCAGGTCACCGTAAGCGGCGCGCACGGGGGATCTCGATCACCCACTGGCCGCTCGCGACGACGTCGATCCGCTGGACGCCCGCGGGGAGGAACGCCTCGCCCTGATGGGCAACCGAATCGACGATCGTTCCCGTGCTGCCGAAGAGGCTGAAGACCTCCCCGCTGTTCGCCCAGCGGAGGAACGTGCCGCGGCGCATGACGCGAAAGGGAGGGAGGCTCATGTCGCCGGCGCCGCTGAAGCGAAGCTCGTTCCCGGCGTCCTCTCCTTGCGCTGAATCCGCGCTCTCGCCTTCGGAGGCGGCCGTGTCCGTCGCCGTGGCGGCGGTCTCGCTCACCGGGTTCGACGACGTAGCAGTCGTCGTAACCGTCCTTGAAGCCTCCTCGTCACCGCTGCAGCCTCCGACTGCCGCTGCGGTCGCGAGCATCAATACGAAAGGTCGTCTGGCGAAGTCTCCCAACGCTCGTCTAGGCAATTGAGTGGTCGCGGCGGGCGAGCGCGACGGCCCGGCACCAGACCTCTCGTTGACGACGAGTCCGGCCCGCTCCCGGGAGCAACGGCGCGTGCTAGAAAAGGCGACCCGCCAAGGGCAATCTCGCGGCCGCAGTATGCAACCTCCCCCGGGTGGTGAGCTGCAGATCCTCCTGCGGAGCGCTCGCCCTGTCAAGTCTCGATCGTCGCGAGTGGGCGCTTGCGGTGATGGGCGCATCCGCGGGCGTGGAAGCCGGGTTTGCAGGATCTCCGTCGACGCCGAGTCGGAATCGATCGGCGAAACGTGCGCGGTTCCGGTTCGCACCGTCGCGCGCGGTTCCTGGCGGGATCTGAACGCGCGTGACCAGACGCTCGCGTGACGGCCGATTTTTGGCTCAGCCGCGCGCTTCAGAGAGTGGGCGCACCTGGGATCGAACCAGGGACCTCCCGCGCGTGAAGCGGGCGCTCTCCCGCTGAGCTATGCGCCCCGTTCGCGGAAGGATAGCGGCGAGGTGGTGCTACGATCCGCGAGCCGGCCGCGCTAGGTGGGGAGCTAGCGGTTCCCTGAACCCGCAAGCCGCTATAGCGGGGCTGAAGTCCCTCCCGAGGGGGTGGCTTCGAGGTAGGGCTAACGCACGCGAGTGTTGACGGCCAGGTCCCGCGCACCGAGACCCTGCGAACCGCGTCAGGTCCGGGAGGAAGCAGCGCTAAGCGGAGCGTCTCGGGGGCCGCGGAGAAGCCTGACCCGAGCAAGCGGCGGAGGCACCGCCTCGAAAGCGTTCTCGACGGCGGGTGTGCGGCCGGCAACCACGAGGCGTCGAGTGCGGCCGGTGTCGGCGCGCGCCCGCTAGCTCGGCGCGTCGACGAGACGATCACGATTCAGCGACCGCGAGCCGGCGACCGGCCGGAACGGACGACGAGGGCGGCCTCGCGCTCCTCTAGGATGGCGGCGGTGACGGCCCTCTACCGCAAGTACCGGCCTCAGAACTTCGACGAGGTGGTCGGTCAGGAGGCCGTCGTCCGAACGCTCAGGAACGCGATCGAGCGCGAACGCGTGCGTCAGGCGTACCTCTTCGCGGGGCCGCGCGGCACGGGAAAGACGTCGCTTGCGCGCATCCTGGCGAAGGCGCTGAACTGCGCGTACGGGCCGACGCCGAACCCCGACGGCACGTGCAACTCGTGCGTCGCCATCGCGGCGGGAACGTCACTCGACGTCGTGGAGATGGACGCCGCGAGCCAGCGCGGGATCGACGATGTCCGGGAGATCCGCGAGCGCGTCGTCCTCCAGCCCGTCGAGGGCCGCTACAAGGTGTACATCCTCGACGAGGCGCACCAGTTGACGGACGCCGCGTTCAACGCGCTCCTGAAGCTCATCGAGGAGCCGCCGCCCCACCTCGTGTTCGTTTTCTGCACGACGGATCTCGCGAAGATGCTGCCGACCGTCCGCTCGCGCTGCCAGACGTTCATGTTCGCGCGTCCCCGGCTCCCTGAGGTGACGCGTCTCCTTCGCCGGGTCGCCGACGGCGAAGGAATCGACGTTCCCGACGCGGCGCTCGCGCTCGTCGCCCGAAGCGCACGCGGAAGCTACCGCGACGCGGTCTCGACCCTCGACCAGCTCGCGGCAGCGACGGATGGGACGATCACGGTGCAGGCGGTCCTTCAGCTCCTCGGCGCGGTCGAGGAGGAAGCTCTCTTCCGGATCTGCGACCTCGTCATCGACGGCGACACCGCCGGGCTTCTCGCTTTCGTCGAGGAGCTCGCCGACCAGGGGCAGGACCTGGGCCGCCTCGTGAGCGATCTCCTCGAGCATCTGCGCCACCTGCTCCTCGTCCAGCACATCGGCGAGGTCCCGGACTCCCTCCCGGTGACCCAGGAGACGCGCGAGCGACTCCGCTCGCAGGCGAACCAGCTCGGAGACGCGGTCGTTCTTCGCCTGATCGACCTCCTCGCGGTCGCCGTCGACGATGCGCGACAGGGAGGCGATCCGCGCCTCCCGCTGGAGCTCGCGCTCGTGAAGGTGACACGACCGGGCGCGGATCTTTCGCGCGAGTCGATCGCCTATCGCCTCGAGCAGCTCGAGTCGCGGGCGCGTGAGCCGGTTCACCCGCCGGTGGCTCCTTCGCCTCCCGTCCGCGAGCCCGCGGCCTCGGCCGAGGCGCCGACCGCGGCCGAGCCGCTCGACTTCGAGCAGATCCAGCAGCTTTGGAAGCAGGTCGTCGTCCCGCAGGTCGGGGAGCGTTCCATCCCGGCGATGTCCGTCCTGAACGAGGCACGGCCGGTGGAGCTCGACGGCGACCGGCTCGTGGTCGAGTTCCCGGCGACGGCCTCGTTTCACCGGACAGTCGCCGAGAAGCCCGAGAACGAGGCGATCCTGGCCGACGTCATCGCCGAGGTCACAGGGCGACGACTCGCGCTGACGTTCGCCGTCGGCGAAGACGCGGCCGAGGATCCGCACGCCGAGGAAGCGCGCCCGACGAGCGAGGAAGAGTTCGTCTCGCTCTTCAAGAGCACGTTCGACGCGCGCGAAGTCGAGGAGGAATGATCCGGGATGGGCGGCCCAGGCGAGGGCGCCCCTGCCGAACCATTTCCCCACCGAGACGTAGGCGAGAACGGAGGGTTCTCAATGCGCGACTTCGCGTACGCTGAGCGGCTCTAGAGCACGGGAAAGGAGCCGGGTGGCCCGAGGACCAGACATGAACAAGATGCTCCAGCAGGTGCAGCAGATGCAGGCCGAGATGGCCA
>JALZGN010000096.1 GCA_030861005.1 Actinomycetota bacterium | reverse complement strand
CGCGCGGGCCGCGCTCGCCGCTCCGCCGGCGCTCGCGCCCGAACATGCGGACGAGCTCCTTCTCGTCGGCTCGTTCCTCCGTCGGCCGCCGCCCGAGCTCGTGGTCGTGCCGCTCGACGAGGGGGCGGTGCTTGCGGCGTGCGCGGGGACTCGTACGAGCGCGCGTGTAGCCTAGAGTTCGTCTATGGATCAGGAGGGCGACGCGGGCGACGCGACCCTGACGTTCGCCGACCGCGTCGCCGCCGCCGTCGACCGAAAGCGAAGCCAGATCGTCGTGGGGCTCGACCCCCGGCCCGAGCTTCTCCCCGTGGAGCTTCGCGGCGAGGTGGCCGCCGGCCGCTCGGCGGCGGCTTCCGCGTGCGCTCGCTTCTGCCTGGGACTCATCGACGCGGTTGCCCCGTACGTGGTCGGGGCGAAGGTGCAGCTCGCGTTCTTCGAGGCGCTCGGCGCGCACGGAATGGCCGCGTTCGAGGATGTCTGCGACTACGGTCGGCAGGCAGGGCTCCTCGTCCTCGCCGACGGAAAGCGCGCCGATATCGGCTCGACGGCGCGCGCGTACGCCGACGCCTACCTGGAGCGGCGCGACGACCGTCAGCCCGCCGTCGACGCGCTGACCGTCAGCCCGTACCTCGGCGGCGACGCCGTGGAACCGTTCCTCGCCGCGTGCCGTCGGTCGGGGACGGGCATCTTCTGCCTCGTGAAGACGTCGAACGGCGGCAGCGCGGACGTCCAGGAGCTCGCGCTGTCGGACGGACGTCGCGTGTGGCACCAGGTGGCGGAGCTCGTCGCCGACTGGGGCGACGCCCTCGTCGGCGAGCGCGGCCTCTCGAGCGTCGGCGCCGTCGTCGGAGCGACGTACCCGCGCGCCGTTCGCGAGGCCCGGCGCCTCATGCCCAAGGCGATCCTCCTCCTGCCGGGCATCGGCGCCCAGGGCGCGACGCCGGCCGACGTGGCGCGCGCCTTCACGAGCGGACCCGCGAGCGCGCTCGTGCCGGTCTCCCGGAGCGTCGTCTACGCCTTCCGGGTGGACGGGTCCGACTGGCGCAAGGCGGCCGGCGCCGAGGCGGCACGTCTGCGCCGCGAGGTGTGGGCGGCGTCGGGATGGTGAGCCGCGGGCGAGACGCGCTCGCCGGTCGTCGCCGTGTCGCGTGGGGGGCCAGGATCCTCGCTCCCCTCGCGTTCTTCGGCGCGGTGACCGCGCTCGTCCTCGTCGTCCAGAACTCGCTGAGCCCCGAACCCGAGAGCGTGAGCCCGACTCCGACGCTCGCCGCCGCGCCGACCGCGACGACGGGCAAGGGCACTGGGCGAACGGAGACGCCGCCACGTCGGCGCCGGCGACGCTTCTACTCGATCCGCACGGGCGACACGCTGGACGTGGTCGCACGTCGTTTCAACACGTCGGTCGACGATCTCCTCCGGCTGAACCGGGGGATCGACGCGAACTCGTTGACGCCGGGACAGCGGATCCGCGTCCGCTAGACCGACGACGGAGAATGGCGCCGTCGCCTTCCGGGTCGACCGCTAGTGGCGCCGGCGCTCGCGCGCGAGCTTTCGCGCTGCGTGGACGCCGGCGAGCGCGACCGTCATGACGGGGTTCCCGAGGGAGCGGACGTGAACGGAGCCGGCCTGGATCTCGCGCTCGCGTCGGGGGATCAGGAGGTTCCGGGGCGCGCTTCCGAGGGAGACGATGCGCTCTCTTGCCGCTCGCTCGGCGCCCCCCCAGACGAAGAGCCGGGTCGGGCGCAGGTCGAAGCCGCCCAAGGGGCCGAGCTGCACCTCGACGGAGCGCTCGACCCCCCGTCGGCGCACCGGCCGGCTTTCCCGGGACGGGCGGTCCCGCGCCGGGTCGGTCCGGGGAACGTCCTCCACGCGGAGCGATTCTAGTCCCGACCCGCCGGGGTACCCTAGGCGCCCGTGCGGCGCCTCGCCTTACTGCTCCTTCTCGCCGGCACGGTTCTCGCCACCGCTCCGCCCGCGTCGGCAGAAGGCGCGCCTCGGCCCAATGCCCGCGCCTATCTGGTCGCGAACGCGGCGACCGGAGAGGTGATCGCCGCGAGGAATGCGAACGCGCGCGTTCCGCCGGCGAGCATCACGAAGCTCATGACCTCGATCGTCGTCCTCGAGCACGCGCGGCCACGCGACGCGGTGAGGATCGGGCCGCTCGCGGCGTCGGTCGGCGAATCGAGCATCGACCTTCGTCCGGGAGAGCGCCTCTCCGTGCGCGATCTCCTGGCGGCCGCCCTGATCCAGAGCGCGAACGACGCCGCCTACGCGCTTGCCGCCGCCGTCGGGCACGGGGACGTCGCGCGCTTCGTCCGCCTGATGAACGCGAAGGCGCGCGAGCTCGGCCTGCGCGAGACGCACTTCGTGCGCCCAGACGGTCTCGATGCGCCGGGCCACGTCTCGTCTGCGAGCGACGTCCTGATTCTCGCCCGCGCGGCGATGCGGCTGCCCCTCGTTCGCGAGCTCGTCCGGCGGCGCGCTGCGAGGATCGGGGGCGGGCGGACGCTCTTCACGTGGAACGACCTCCTCGGCTCGTTCGCGGGCCTGGTCGGCGTGAAGACCGGCCATACGGCGCGGGCGGGGTGGTGCGAGGTGGCGCTCGCGCGTCGCCGCGGTGTCTCGATCTACGCCGTCGTGCTCGGAAGCCCGACGCGCGAGCAGCGAAACGAGGATCTCGGCGAGCTTCTCGAGTGGGGCTTCGAGCAGTACGCGCGGGTCCGCGTCATCGACGGGAGGCGCACGTTCGCGACGGCGGACGTGCCGTTCGCAGAGGAGGATCTCGCAATCGTTCCCGAGCGCGCGGCCACGGCGGTCGTTCGACTTGGCCGCCCGCTCGTCGAGGAGGTGGTCGCGCCGGCGATCGTCGATCCGCCGCTTCGCCGCGGCCAGCCGGTTGGATGGATCACGATCCGCGCGCGCGAACGAGTGGTGGCGACACGGCGGCTCGTCGCGGCGCGCGACGTCCCGGAGCCGAGCCTCGGCGAGCGGGTCGGGTGGTACGCTGGCCGGGCTCTGTCGGAGACGGGCGGAATCTTCGGCGGCCTGCTCGGAGCCTTGCTGTGATCATCACCGTCACGCTGAACGCGGCGATGGACCGCACCCTCCTCGTTCCGAACTTCCAGCTCGGGCAGCGCCACCGCGCGACGCTCGCGCTCGCGAGCGCGGGCGGGAAGGGCCTGAACGTAGCGCGCGCCCTCCGCCGCCTCGGCGTCCCCGTCGTCGCCACCGGCTTCGTAGGCGGCCGGAACGGAACCGAGATCGTGGGCGACCTGACGAACGGTGCGATTCTCAACGACTTCGTCCAGATCCGCGAAGAGTCGCGCACGTCGCTTGCGCTCCTCGATCCGCTCGCCGACCAGTACACCGAGGTGAACGAGTGGGGACCGGAGGTCGGGGAGGACGAGCTCGAGGCGCTGCGCCAGAAGCTCGGCTACCTGACCCAGGGCGCCGAGTTCGTCGTCTTGGCCGGCTCGCTTCCCCGCGGCGTCGAGCCCGGCTTCTACGCCGAATGCGTTCGTGAGATGAATCGGCGACAGGTCCTGACCGTGCTCGACGCGGAGGGCGAGGCGCTTCGCCTCGGCGTGCAGGCGGAGCCCTACCTGGTCTCGCCGAACGTCCGCGAGGCGGAGTCCCTCGTCGGCCACGAGTTCAACGACGAGGACGACCTGGCCGCCGGCCTCGGCGAGATCGCCGCACTCGGCGCGAGAAACGTCCTGATCACGCTCGAGACCGGGTGCTACGCGCTCTTGCGCGACGGCGAGACCCACCGCGTCCGAGCCGCCTCCCCGCGGCTCGAGCCCGTCTCGACGATCGGCACGGGCGACACGCTCCTCGCGGGCTTCCTCGCCGCGCGCGCCGGCGGCCGCTCGGTCGAGGAGTCGGTCAGAAGCGCGGTCGCGGCCGGAGCCGCGTCTGTGCTCGAGGCCGGACCCGGACGCTTCGACCCTCGCGAGGCGGCGCGCCTGAGCGCGCTCGTCTCCGTCGAGCCGCTCGATCCCGTACCGCAGGACGCCTAGCGGCGCCGCGCGCGAGGGACGGGCGCCGTCGGATCGCGTTGCTACGATCGCGCCGCATGAGAGTGGTGGCGGCCGCGTCCGTCGAAGCGCCCAGGCAAGCAGGACGTGCCTGGGCCTCGTTGGTTAAAGGACGTATTTGATGGACGTCGAGATCGGGCTCGGAAAGAAGGCGCGGCGCGCCTACGGTTTCGATGACATCGCGATCGTCCCCACCCGCCGGACGCGCGACCCCGACGACGTCGACATAGGGTGGAAGCTCGGCGACCATCTCCTCGAGCTCCCGCTCCTCGCCTCGGCGATGGACGGAGCGGTCTCGCCGGCGACCGCGATCGCGCTCGGCCGACTCGGCGGCCTCGGCGTCTTGAACCTCGAGGGGATCTTCACCCGCTATGTGAATGGGGACGAGCAGCTCGAGCGGATAGCGAAGCTCGAGCCAACCGAGGCAACCCGCGAGATGCAGAAGATCTACGCTCAGCCGGTCGACCCCGACCTGATCGGCCGCCGCGTCCGAGAGATCAAGGCCGGAGGCGTGCTCGCGGCCGGCGCGCTCACGCCGCAGCGTGTCCGCGACCACTACCTGACGGCGCTCGAGGCCGGACTCGACGTCCTCGTCATCCAGGGGACGGTGGTCTCCGCCGAGCACGTCTCCTCGAACGGCGCTGCGCTCGACCTGCGCGCGTTCATCGGCGGTCTGGACGTCCCGGTCATCGTCGGCGGGTGCGCGTCCTACCACGGCGCGCTTCACCTGATGCGGACGGGCGCCGAGGCTGTTCTCGTCGGCGTGGGGCCCGGCGCCGCGTGCACGACGCGCGGCGTCCTCGGCGTTGGCGTCCCGCAGGCGACGGCAATCGCGGACGCTGCCGCGGCGCGCGCGCAGCACCTCCTCGATACGGGCCGCTACGTGAACGTGATCGCCGACGGCGGGATGCGGACGGGGGGCGACATCGCGAAGGCGATCGCCTGTGGCGCCGATGCCGTCATGGTGGGCTCGCCGCTCGCGCGCGCTCACGAGGCGCCGGGGCGCGGCTACCACTGGGGGATGGCGACTTTCCATCCGACCCTCCCGCGCGGCGCGCGCCTTCGGGTCGAGCGGGTGGCTTCGCTCCAGGAGATCGTCGTCGGGCCGGCGCGCGAAAACGACGGCACGCTGAACCTGATGGGCGCCCTCCGGACGTCGATGGCGACCTGCGGCTACGAGAACGTGCACGACTTCCAGCGCGCCGAGATCGCCCTCGCGCCGGCGATTAAGACCGAGGGCAAGGCGCTCCAACAGGCGCAGCGCATCGGGATGGGATAGGCGTGGGGAAAACGAGGTTTCCCCCACGGGCGCCGCTCCTTCCTCTCTCTGAGCTCCAGCTCGCATGAGCGAGCCCGCGCTCGTCTCGCTCCCCGAGCCGACACCCGAAGAGCGTCCCGTCCTCGTCGTCGATTGCGGCGGCCAGTACTCGCAGCTCATCGCACGCCGGATCCGCGAGGCCCGCGTCTACTCGGAGCTCGTCCCGCACTCGCTTCCGGCCGCCGCCGCCCGTACCCGCCGGCCGCTTGCTCTCGTCCTCTCCGGCGGCCCCGCGTCCGTATATGCCGACGCGGCCCCGCGGATCGATCCGGGGCTCTACGAGCTCGGCGTCCCGGTCCTCGGGATCTGCTACGGCATGCAGCTTCTCGCGCGCGACCTCGGCGGGCGGGTCGAGCCGACCGGGCGGTCGGAGTTCGGACGAACCGACCTTCGCGTCGAGCGCGAGAGCGAGCTCTTCGCGGCCCTCCCCGAGGAGCAGAGCTGCTGGATGAGCCACCGCGACTCGGTCGTCGCACCGCCCGCCGGCGCGCGCGTCGTCGCCTCCTCGCCGACGGCGCCGATCTCGGCGTTCGAGGACAGCGAGAGAGGGATCTACGGCGTCCAGTTTCACCCGGAGGTGGCTCACACGCCGCACGGCCAAGAGGTCCTCAAGAACTTCCTCTACCGCGTGGCGGAGGCGCCGCCGGCGTGGACGGCCGCGGCGGTGATCGAGGAGGAGACGGCCCGCATTCGAGCCCGGGTCGGCGACGAGCGCGTGCTCTGCGCGCTTTCGGGCGGGGTCGACTCGGCCGTCGCCGCGCTCCTTGCGCACAAGGCCGTCGGCGAGCGGCTCATGTGCGTCTTCGTCGACCACGGACTCCTCCGCAAGGGCGAGGCGGAGCAGGTCGTCGAGACCTTCGGGCGTCACTTCCGCGTCCCGCTCGTCCACGTCGACGCGCGTGACCGTTTCCTCGAGCGCCTTCGCGGCGTCGACGACCCGGAGCGAAAGCGGCGCGTCGTCGGCGAGGAGTTCATCCGCGTCTTCGAGGAGGAGGCCGGCCGTGTCGGCCGGATCCGCTTCCTCGTGCAGGGCACGCTCTACTCCGACGTGATCGAGTCGGGCGGGCGAGAGACGAGCGAGGGGGTCGCCGCCACGATCAAGTCCCACCACAACGTCGGCGGCCTCCCCGCCGAGATGAGCTTCAAGCTCGTCGAGCCGCTTCGGATGCTCTTCAAGGACGAGGTGCGGCGCGTCGGGGAGGAGCTCGGCCTCCCCGAGCCGATGGTGTGGCGCCAGCCGTTCCCCGGTCCCGGGCTCGCGATCCGCGTCATCGGCGAGGTGACAGAGGAGCGGCTCGAGATCCTCCGCGAGGCGGACGCGATCCTCCAGGACGAGATTCGGCGCGCGGGGCTCTACCGCGACCTTTGGCAGAGCTTCGCCGTCCTCCCGGCGATCCGCTCGGTCGGGGTGCAGGGAGATGACCGCACGTACGCCTACCCGATCGTCATCCGCGCCGTCACCTCCGAGGACGCGATGACAGCCGACTGGGCACGACTCCCCTACGATCTCCTCGAGACGATCGCGAGCCGGATCGTCAACGAGGTTTCGGGCGTGAACCGGGTCGTGCTCGACCTGACGTCGAAGCCACCCGCCACGATCGAGTGGGAATAGGCCCCCGGCTCGCGCGCCGATCGCGTCGAAGGTCCGCCGGCGGCAGGCGGAACCGGGACGCAGGCGGAACGCTGCTACGGCTGCTCACTCGAGCCGGACGTCCGGGTAGAGCGAGCGAACGTCGTCGACGTACGCGGCGAGCCGCTCGGCGAGGTCCCGGCCCTCGACCTCGAGCACGTTCTCGGCGTTCGTCTCTCCCGAGCGCGAGAGGTTGTAGCTCCCCGCGAAGAAGGCGTCGTCGGCAACCGTTACCTTCGCGTGCATGAAGTCGTGCACGCTCCCCTCGGGGCGCCACGGCGTCGAGACCTTGCCGGTGAAGCCGTCCGCGAGCGCGCGGCGAAGGAGCGGGAGCTTCCACGAGATATTGCCGTTCTCGTTCCACTGTTGGACGACGCCGCGAACCTGCGTTTGGTCGACGAGGCCCGCGACGTCGACGCGTCCTTCCGAGACCACCTGCGCGAGCGCGCCGAGTACCGGGCCGCTCGTGATGACCGGCGAGGCGATTCGCACCCGGCGCTTCGCACGGCCGATAGCCCGTGCGATCCGCGCGGAGAGATCCTCGCCGTTTCCGGGCGTGAACCAGGCGCGAACGGGCTTCCCGTCGACGCCGATCGTGCGCGGCTCGACGAAGCCGCTGCGCTCGACGGCGCCCGTGACCCAAAGCTCGTCGAAGTTCGCGGCATACGCCGCCGCGACGTCCGGTGAGCGAACGACGACGACGACGTTCTCCTGGCGCGCGAACGAGTCGTCGGTCCAGTTCATGGAGCCGGTCCAAGTCGCCTCGCCGTCGCGCACGACGTACTTGTGGTGCATGAGATCGGGGACGCCGGCGACCGCCTTGTTCGGCACTCCGAAGGAGGCGATGAGCTCCGCATCGGCCTCGGGCGGCGGCGGGACCGGGATCGGGTTCCTGTGGTCGACGTTGTAGACGATGCGGACCGCGACGCCGCGCTCCGCGGCCGCCGAGATCGCGCCGCCGACGACGGCCGCCGCGTCTGGTGAAAGGTGGAAGTCGTAGTGGGCGAGATCGAGCGTCCGGCTCGCCTCGTCGATGAAGGCGGCGATCGCGGCGGCGACCTCGGCGGCCGACTGCCCGCCGTCGGTGAGCGTCCGGACTTCGATCATCGAGTCGTAAAGCCGGAAACGCCTTCGGGAGACTCGTCGTAGACGTCCACGCGGTCGACGTCGGCGTCGCGTGGGCCTTCGCGACAGAACGCGACCAGCCGCTCGACCGCGTCCGGCTCGCCCTCGAACACGGCCTCGACCGTGCCGTCCGGGACGTTTTTGACCCACCCGCCGACACGACGCTGGGCGGCCCGCCGACGAACCGAGTCGCGGAAGAAGACCCCCTGGACACGACCGTGGACGACGACGCGCCGGCGGATCACGCCGGCACCTCGCGGTAGCGGCGAAACCACGGCAGGACGAGGAGCGCGAGGAGCGCCGAGAAGACGGCGGCGAGGAAGAACGGGGCTCGCGTGTTCGCGTGGAAGAGCGGCACGTAGACGAGCGGTCCGACAGCGACCCCGAGGAACTTGAACGCGCTGTAGAGCGAGGTTGCGCCGGCACGGTTGGCAGGGAACGACTCGACCGCCATCGTGTTGAGCGCCGCCCACACGAAGGTTGCGGCACAACCGACGCCGAGCCAGACGAGCGCGAGGCTCCATGCGCTCGGCGCGACGGTGAGGGCGAGGACGCCCGCGACGCAGGCGAGCGTTCCCACGAGGGCGGTGAGCGGTCGGCCGGCTCGGTCGACGATCGACCCGGCGAGGCGCCCGAGGACGATCCCGCCGAGCCCGTAGCCCGCGACGAGGAGCCCACGGGCTCCCGACCCGAGGCCGAACTCGTCCGTCGCGACGAGGACGAGGACGAAACCGATCGCGGTGAAGCCGAGGTAACCGAGGAGCGCCTTCGCGGCGAGGAGGGCGATCCAGCGGTTGAGGAGCGCTCGCAGCTTCGCGTTGCTCGCTCCCGCGCTCACGAAGCCTCCGAGCGTCCGGGACGGAAACGCGAGCGCGAGCGCCGCGACGGTGACGACGGCGAACGCGAGGCGCCAGGAGATCTCGCCGAGAGCGCCCCCGAGCGCGGGCGCAAGCGTGAAGCCGGCGGTCTGCCAGGCGGCGAACGTCCCGACCGTACGACCGAGAACGTCGGGCGCCGCGACCTGGGCGAGGGCGGCGAGCAGGATCGGGCTCAGGAACGCGTTCGCGGCGCCCATGACCGCTCGGCCGGCGAGGAAGCTCCAGATCTCGGGAGCGAGCGCGCAGACGAGCGCCGCGGCTCCATATGCGACGTACCCGGCCCGCACGACCCGGCGGGCGCCGACCCGCTCCGCGACCGTCCCCGAGACGAGCTGAAGCGTGGCGAACGGGACCATGTAGACCGTGATCGCCGCCGTGACGAGGGCGAGCGATGTGTGGAGGCCGTTCCGGACACTCGGGATGAGCGCGATCAGCATCGCGCCGCCGAACGGCCCGAGGAAGCCGCCGGCGTAGAGCGGAAGCGTCAGCCGCACGCCGGTAGGCTACGTCCGGTGTCGCCGCGGCCGGCCGAGGAGCTCGCGGGCCCGGCGCTCCGGCGGGCGGTTCGCCGCAACACGGCGCTTCTCGCCGCCTCCCTCGCGGTCAACTCGGCGACGCTCCAGCTCGCGGCCGCGATCGCCTCGATCACCTTCGTCGAGGTGACCGGAATCCGGGTGCTCCTCGGCCTCGGGCCCGCCGTCTTCCTCACCGCCGGCGCGCTCACCTCGCTGCCGGCGGGGCGCGCGATGGACCGATTCGGTCGCGTCCCGGTACTCGCGGCCGGGTTCATGCTCGGCGCGATCGGTGCGGCGATCACCGGACTCGCAGTCAAGGCGCACTCGGCGCCGCTCACGATCGTCGGCTTCGCGCTCATCGGCTCCGCGTCCGGCGTCGCCCTCCTCGCACGGGCGGCGGCGGGCGACATGTACCCGCCGGAGCGGCGCGGGCGCGGGATCGCGCTCGTCCTCTTCGGCGCCGTCTTCGGCGCGATCCTCGGTCCCGCCGTCTTCGGCCCGCTCTTCGCCGGGAAGGATGTCGATGCGGACACGCTCGCGGCGCCGTGGCTCGTCGCCTCGGGGTTCATGCTCGTCGGGCTGGCGCTCGTCCTGGCCGTCCGTCCGGAGCCGAAGCGGATCGGCGAAGCGCTCGCGTCGGGGCGCGGCGACCGACCCGCGGCGGCGGCGCCGCTCGCCATGATCCTGCGCCGGCCGGGAGCGCTTCCGGCGCTTCTTGCCGCGCTCGCGAGCTTCTCGGTCATGGCGGCGCTCATGAACCTCGTCTCGTACGTCGTCGTCGAGGAGCACGGCCACCACCAGGCGGCCGTGTTCCCGATCGTCGGCGCGCACGTCTTCGGCATGTACGCGCTCGTCCTGGTCATCGGCACGGCGATCGACCGGGTTGGCCGAAGGCCCGCGCTCGTCGCCGGACTCCTCGTCATGGCGCTCGCCTCGGCGCTTCTCGCCTCCGCCGAGGGCGTGGCGGCGACCGCGTTCCTCCTCTTCGCGCTCGGGATCGGCTGGAACCTCTCGTTCGTCGCAGCGACCGCGGCGCTCGCCGACGTCGCGACCGTGAGCGAGCGGGGGAAGCTCCTCGGGTTCAACGACCTCGGGTCGAGCCTCCTCGCGGCCGCGCTCGTCCTCCTCGGGGGCCTCGTCGTCGAGACCCTCGGCCCCGCCGCGCTGGCCCTCGCGGGGACGACGTTCGTCCTCCTCCCCGCGATTTGGATTCTGCGGCCAGCAGCCGCTCTCCGGGAGCACGCGACCTCGCCGACCGCAGGCGCGTGACGGGGGGCGCAAAACTCGTCGCAACCGCGTGGCGGTTCTGGCGCGCTTTGCGACAGAGCCGCGCTCCCGGCCGCACTACCCTGACCGGTAGGGGGTAGCCCGGGGGGTCCCCCGGGGGGAAGCACTTCGCGCGAGTAACAAGGCTTGTCTTCCCCGCCGTTGGATCTCGCCAGCTTCGTCGAGGACCTCGCGCGCGCGACGATCGGCGGGACCTTCAACTTCTACCGGGACGGCGAGCGGGCCGCACTCCTTCGCGCCCGCCTGCGTTCCTACCTCGCCGCGAGAGCGGCCGCACCGCTTCTTCTCGTCGCGGAGGCGCCGGGGTACCGCGGGACGCGCGTGAGCGGCATTCCGCTTACGTCCGAGCGCCAGCTCTCCGGAACTGGGCCGGGAGAGGCCACGGCGACGACCGTCCATCGTGTGCTCGCGGGACTCGGGCTCGCGGAGTCGACGCTCCTCTGGAACGTCGTCCCGACGCACCCGCACCTCCCGCACCGCCCGCACACGAACCGCGCTCCCACGCGAGGCGAGATCGCAGCCGCGGCGCCGTTCCTCGCCGCCCTCGCGCAGGGACGGCGCGTGGTCGCGGTTGGGCGGCTCGCGGAATCCGTGCTCGGCTCGCCCGCGGTCCGCCATCCCTCGCACGGAGGCGCCGCGGCTTTCGGCGACGGTCTTCGTAGAATCCTCGCCCACGAGGGCTCGGAAAGGAGTGCCATGGAGGAAGCGACGGTGCGGGAGGCGGCCGCGACCCATGCGCAGGCGACGGTCGAGCGCGACTACGAGACGGCCGGCTCGTACCTGACGGAAGAGATGAAGGCGAGTGCCGGCGAGGTCATGCGCGAGATGCCCCGTCCCCTCACCTCCGCGGAGGTGGTCGCCGTCGAGGGAGGGACCGATGCCGTCACGTGCCTCATCCGCTATACGGGCAACGAGGCGGCGGCGACGGTGGCGTCGCGCTGGCGGGAGATCGACGGCGAGCCGAAGATCGTCGGGCTCGAGGTGGTCGAGAAGCGGTAGCGCTGTCGGGCCGGTAACGCCTGGTACCATCCTCGAGCGGCGGGCGGGCGTCCGCCGTTCTTTGTGCGCATGAAGACCTGGAACGCGAAAGCCGAATCGCTCGAGCGGCGCTGGTACGTCGTCGACGCCGAGGGCCAGACGCTCGGTCGCCTCGCGACGCGGATCGCGGACACGCTCCGCGGGAAGCGCAAGCCGGAGTACACGCCGCACGTCGACTCGGGCGACTTCGTCGTCGTCGTGAACGCCGAGAAGATCGCGGTCACCGGCACGAAGCTGGACGACAAGCGCTACTACCGCCACTCCGGCTACCCGGGCGGGCTCAGGTCGCGGACGCTCCGCGAGGAGCTCGACCGCCGGCCGACGGAGGTCCTTCGCCGGGCCGTGAAGGGGATGCTGCCGCGGAACCGTCTCGCGCGGCGCCAGATCACGAAGCTCAAGGTCTACGCCGGGCCGGACCACCCGCATGAGGCGCAGAGCCCGGAGCCGCTTCCCGAGTGAACGAGCTCGCGCAATACCGCGGCACCGGGAAGCGGAAGACGTCCGTCGCCCGCGTCATCGTCCGGCCCGGCGACGGCGGGTGGTGGATCAACGGACGCACGCTCGAGGAGTACTTCCCGCGCCCCGCGCAGCGGGCGGTTGCGACGGCGCCGCTTCGCATCGCCGGCGTCGAGGGGCGCTTCGACGTCCGCGTGCGGCTTCACGGCGGCGGCGTCTCGGGGCAGGCGGGCGCCCTTCGTCACGGACTTGCGCGCGCACTCGTCGACGCCGATCCGGGCCTTCGGGCGCCGCTCAAGCGCGAGGGGCTCCTGACGCGCGACGCCCGCATCGTCGAACGGAAGAAGGCCGGGCTCCACAAGGCCCGCAAGGCGCCGCAGTACTCGAAGCGCTAGCTCCTGCCACCGACGAGGTTGGTTTCGGTGAGCCGGATCGCCGGTCGGTCGCGGCCGAGCGGGAGTGTCGTCGCCGATCGTCGTCCTGCCAGAGCCAGCCGTCAGGGGCGGCGGTGCGCTCTGGGCGCGACCTCGCCGGAGGCGAGGCCGCTCGTAGTCGTCTCGGCCTCCATGGAGGCTCGCACGAACGAAGGCTCAGGAACTACAGCTCGCGCCTCTCGCCTTGGGGGAGAAGCGCCACTACCGTTCGTCTGTGGCCGCGAGGCGCTATTTCGGGACGGACGGCGTGCGCGGCGTCTTCGGCGTCGACCTCACCGAGGAGCTCGTCACTCGGCTTGGTCGCGCGTTCGCGACGTGGAGCGGCGGGTGCCGCGTCCTCGTCGGCCGCGACACCCGCGCGTCGGGTCCCCCGCTCGAGGTGGCGCTCTCCGAGGGTCTCGCGTCCGGCGGCTCGCCCGTCCGCTTCGGCGGCATTCTCCCGACACCCGCCGTCGCCCTCCTCGCCGAGGAGTGCGGAGCCGTCATATCGGCTTCGCACAACCCGCCCGAGTACAACGGCGTCAAGTTTTTCGACGCCGACGGGTTCAAGCTCTCGGACGCGGACGAAGCGGCGATCGAGGGCTTCCTCGAGGCGCCACCGGCGGACGACGCCATCGACCCCCGCTGGCCCGAGTCCGAGGAGGGCTTCGCCGAGCGCTACGTCGAGCTCGTGTGCGAGCGGTTCGGCGCGCCGCTCGACGGTCTTCGAATCGCTTGCGACAGCGCGAACGGGGCGATGAGCGGGGTGGCGCCGGCCGCGTTCCAGCGGCTCGGCGCCGTCGTCACATCCGTCGGGAACGACCCCGACGGGACGAACATAAACGTGGGCTGCGGCGCGACCGATCTCTCCCTGCTCGCGCGGGTCGTTCGCGAGCGTGGCCTCGATTTCGGCGTCGCCTTCGACGGCGACGGCGACCGGATGCTCGCGGTCGACGCGTCTGGCGCGGAGGTCGACGGAGACCGGATCGTCGCGATCCTGGCGCTCCACCTCGCCGTCGAGGTCGTCGTCGTCACAGCGATGACGAACCTCGGCTTCCACCGGCTCATGGAGGAGCGCGGGATTCGCGTCGTCACGGTGGACGTCGGCGACCGCCACGTCCTCGCCGCCATGCGCCGCGAGGGAGCGTTGCTCGGCGGCGAGCAATCGGGGCACGTCGTCTACCTCGACGGCCACACGACGGGCGACGGCCTCGTCGCGGCGCTGCTCCTTGCGCGCGCGGTCCGTGCCGCGGCGTCTCCCCTGGCCGACCTCGCCGCAGTGCTCCGCCCGTTTCCGCAGGTGCGCCGTGACGTTCCCGTCCGCGGGAAGACGCTGACCGAGGGGATCGAGTCCGCCGTCGCGCGTGCGAACGCCGAGCTCGAGGCGGCGGGACGCGTGCTCGTCCGCCCCTCGGGGACCGAACCCGTCGTCCGCATCCTCGCCGAGGCGGAAAGCACGGAGGAGGCGGAGCGGGTTTGTACTAGAATCAGTGCCGTCGTGGCGACGGAGCTCGGCTGAGGCCGGGCTCTCTGCGTTTAAGGAGGCAGCGCGATGTGCGGGATCATCGGGTACGTCGGACCGAGGGACGCGAAGCCGCTCCTCCTCGCGGGGCTCGAGCGCCTCGAGTACCGCGGGTACGACTCGGCCGGTCTCGGGCTCCTCGAGTCCGATGGCCTCGACTTCGTGCGCGCAGTCGGGCCGCTTGCGAACCTCAAGGCGGCCGCCGACTCGAACGGCTCGCGGGCGACCACCGGCGTCGGCCACACGCGCTGGGCGACGCACGGCGGCGTTTGCGACGAGAACGCGCACCCGCTCGCCGGCTGCGCGGCCGGGGAGCTCGCGATCGTCCTGAACGGGATCGTCGAGAACTTTCGCGAGCTCAAGGAGAGCCTCGCCGCGGAAGGGCACGAGTTCTCGTCCGAGACCGATGCCGAGGTCGTCGCCCACCTGATCGAGCGCCACTACGCGGGCGACCTCGTCGATGCGGTTCGTGCCGTCTACCGAAAGCTGGAAGGGCACTTCGCATTCGTCGTCGTCCACCGCGAGCACCCAGGCCTCCTCGTCGGTGCGCGCCTCCAATGCCCGCTCGTCGTCGGGGTGGGCGACGGCGAGACGTTCCTCGCCTCGTCGATCGCGGCCTTCCAGCGGGAGACGTCCCGCGTCAAGCTGATCGAGGACGGCGAGGTCGTCGCGATCACCCCCGAGGGCGCGCGCTTCCTCTCGGTCGAGAACGAGCCGCGCCAGCGTGACGAGATCATCGTCGACTGGGACGACGAGTCGGCCGAGAAGCTCGGCTTCGAGACGTTCATGCTGAAGGAGATCTTCGAGCAGCCGATCGCGGTCGCTCGCACGATCGAGGCGCACGTCGACGGGGATGCGCTTCGCCTCGACGGGCTCGGGCTCTCCGATGCCGAGCTCCGCGGCCTCTCGCGCGTCCTCGTCCTCGCGAGCGGAACCGCCTACCACGCAGGCGTCGTCGGTCGCTACGCCGTCGAGGCCTGGGCGCGCGTCCCGTACGAGTTCGACATCGCGAGCGAGTGGCGGTACCGAGACCCCGTCCTCCCCGACGGGACGCTCGTCGTCGGCATCTCCCAGTCGGGCGAGACCCGCGACACGATCCACGCGCTTCGGCTCGCTCGCGAGATGGGCGCTCGGACGCTCGCGATCACGAATCTTCACGGGACGCAGATCACGCGCGAGGTCGACAGCGTCCTCTACACCCGCGCCGGGATGGAGATGGCGGTCGCCGCGTCGAAGACGTTCACCGCCCAGGTTTCTCTCCTCTTCCTCGTCGCGCTCAAGCTCGCGCAGGCGCGCGATGCGCTCTCGGCGGACGAGGTCGCCGGCCTCCTCTCGGAAGTGCGAGCGCTGCCCGCGAAGATCGACGCCTTCCTCGACGGCGGCCATCCGATCGAGGACGTCGCACAGCGACACTACGACGAGGACTTCTTCCTCTACCTCGGGCGCCACGTCGGCCTTCCGGTCGCGCTCGAGGGCGCGCTCAAGCTCAAGGAGATCTCGTACATCCCGACGGAGGCCTACTCCGCGGGCGAGATGAAGCACGGTCCCATCGCGCTCCTCGGCGCCGGGACGCCCGTGGTCTGCATCGCGACGGACTCGCCCGTCTACGACAAGGTGGTCTCCAACATGCAAGAGGTGAGGGCACGCGGCGCCTCGGTGATCGCGATCGCGACGGACGGAAACGAGGACATCCAGCACCACGCGGACGACGTCATCTACGTGCCGCGGACGCACCCCCTCCTGCAGGCGGCGGTCGCCGTCGTGCCGCTCCAGCTCCTCGCCTACCGGATCGCCCGTCTCCGCGGCATGAACGTCGACCAGCCGCGCAACCTGGCGAAGACGGTGACGGTCGAGTAACCCTCACTCGCCCCCCGGCGGGCGCCGGAGGCGCTTCGTCTCGCCGCGCCGGTGCTTCTCGGCGAGCCGCCGCTCGCGGGACTCGCCCGTCGGTGCGGTCGGCCTTCGCGTCCGCTCGACTCGGAGGCCGGCTCGGATCGCGGCCGCGAGGCGAGCGAGAGCGAGCTCGCGGTTTCGCGCCTGGCTCCGCTCGTCCTGGGCGACGGCGCGAACGACCGGGCCGGCCCGCTCGCGCAGGCGGCGCTTCTGCGCCTCGGAGAGCGTCGTCGACGCCTCCACCTCGAAGACCGCCTCCACGCGCGTCTCCGTCTTCTGGGCGTGCTGGCCGCCCGGTCCGCTCGAGCGCGACGTCTGGAGCTCGATCTCGGAAAGCGGGATCGCGAGTCGCGACGACACGACAATAGACTCGTGGCGGATGGGCGTCATTCTCCTCGACGTGGACGGGGTCCTGCACGTCTCCGGGACCCCGATCGCCGGCGCGGCCGAGGCCCTCCGCGCGCTCCGTGACGCGGGCCACCCGCTTCGTCTCGTCACGAACAACACGACTCGACCGCGCGCCAGACTGGCCTCCGAGCTCGCGGGCATCGGGTTCGACGTCGCCGAGGACGAGATCGAGACGACGCCGTTCGCCGCCGGGCGACTCCTCGCCGGCGCGCGGGTGTTTCCGCTCGCGATGCCGGCGATCCACGAGGACCTCGCGCGCCACGTGGAGCTCGTCGAGCGGGAGGCGGAGGTCGTGCTCGTCGGAGGTGCGGACGAGACGGACGAGACGAACGCGACGTTCGGGTGGAGTCGGCTGAACGCGGCGTTCGCCGAGCTCCAAGACGGCGCTCGGCTCGTCTGCCTCCACCGGAATCGCTGGTGGGAGACGGCGCACGGCGCGCTGCTCGACGCCGGTGCCGTCGTCGCCGGGCTCGAGTACGCGGCCGGCGTCGAGGCGGAGGTCGTCGGGAAGCCGAGCGCCGCCTACTTCGAGTCCGCTCTCGCAGCGATCGGCGCCGCGCCCGGCGAGGCGACGATGGTCGGGGACGACATCGAGGCCGACGTCGGGGGAGCGAAGCGGGCTGGTCTCTCGGCCGTCCTCGTACGGACGGGGAAGTTTCGCGCCGAGTCCCTTCCCGCCGCCGAGGTGGAGCCCGACGCCGTCCTCGACTCGGTCGCCGACGTTCCTGCCTGGTTCGCGGCTCGGGCAGAATCGCGCCGGTGAGGATCGGGGTCGACCTGATCGAGATCGCCCGGGTCGAGCGGGCCCTCGGACGACGCGGCTTTCGCGAGCGCGTCTTCACCGAGGCCGAGCGGGCGTACTGCGACGGACGGCCCAATCCGGCCCAGCACTACGCCGCGCGCTTCGCCGGGAAGGAGGCGATCGGGAAGGCGCTCGGCTGTGGGGTCGAGTGGCGGTGGCGCGAGGTCGAGATCTCGGGTCGTCCGAAGCCGGGTGTTTCGCTCACAGGCTGGACGCGCGACTGGAGCGAGCGCGTCGGCGCCGAACAGATCGATCTCTCGATGACGCACTCGCGAGAGCTCGCGGCCGCGATCGCCGTGGTCGCCGATCCGGCTTGAGCGTCTTCGAGCCGCTCTATACCGCGGCCGAGATGCGCGCGGCCGAGGAGGCGTACGGCGGGCCGACGCTCGATCTCATGGAGCGCGCCGGGACGGCGACGGCGGAGGCCGTCCTCGCCCGTTTCCCCGAGGCGCGCCGCTTCGCCGTCTGGTGCGGAACGGGAGCGAACGGCGGCGACGGACTGGTCGTCGCCCGACGGCTGCGCGCCTCCGGTCGCGACGTCCACGTCCTCCTGCTCGGCCCGGAGGAGAAGATCGCGGGCGACGCCGCGGAGAACCTCCGCCGCGCCAGGGAAGCGAGCGTCCCGTTCGCCGAGTCGCCGGGGCAGGCGGACGTGGTCGTGGACGCGCTCTTCGGGACGGGGTTTTCGGGCCCGCCGCGACGCGATGCCGCCGGGCGGATCGAGGAGCTGAACGGGCTCGGCGTCCCCGCCGTCGCGGTCGACTTGCCGTCGGGCGTCGACGGGTCGACCGGCGTCGTCGCCGGGGCCGCCGTCCGGGCGGCGTTGACGGTCACGTTCCACGCGCCCAAGATCGGGCTCGCGGTCGGTCCAGGCCGCTTCCACGCCGGCGAGGTCGAGGTGGCCGACATCGGTCTCGATTCCGTCGAGACGCGACACCGGCGTGTGACGGCCGAGATCCTCGCCGCCGTGCCGCGTCGCGGCGCCGAGGACAACAAGTACAGCGCCGGCTACGTCGTCGTCGTGGGCGGTTCGCGGGGCCTCACGGGTGCGCCCGCGCTCGCCGCCGAGGCGGCGATGCGCGCCGGCGCCGGCTATGTGCGCGCCTGCGTTCCGGCGTCGCTTGCGGACGTCTTCGCCCACCGCTTCGTCGAAGTGACGACGAGCGCGTGCCCGGACGACGAGGAGGGCCGCCTCCTCCCCGCGGCCGCGGAGGTCGTGGTCGAGGCTGCCGCCCGTGCCGACGCTGTCGCCGTCGGTCCGGGTCTCGGTCGAAGCGACGGGACGCGCCGGCTCGTCCGCGACCTGCTCGATCGCCTCGAGCTTCCCGTCGTGCTCGACGGCGACGGGCTCTGGGCCCTCGCCGGGCACCTCGACTGGGTCTTCCGGCGCGAGGCGCCGACCGTCCTCACGCCGCACTCGGGCGAGCTCGCCCGTCTCGCGGGCCGCGAATCCGCCTGGGTGGACGGGAACCGACTGACGGCGGTGGAGGGGGCGGCAGACGACGTCGGCGCTGTCGTCCTCCTCAAGGGCGCCGACACGCTCGTCGCGGCGCCGGGCCGCGGCGTCCTCGTCTGCGACCTCGGGAACGCGGGTCTCGCAAGCGCGGGCACCGGCGATGTTCTCACCGGGATCGCGGCGGCGTTCCTCGCCAAGGGGATGGATCCGCAG
>JALZGN010000094.1 GCA_030861005.1 Actinomycetota bacterium | reverse complement strand
GACGCACCGTTTCGCTTCAGGCGCTCGCTGAAGTCGATCCGGCCGAAGAGGCCGCGAGGGCCGACGAAGTTGATTCTCACGTGGAAGAACCCGGAGACGATCGCCTCATCGTTGTCTGGGTCACGGGTGAGGAAGTTCCCGCCAAGCGAGCCGACCGCCCGGTAGGTCGTCTCGCCGTCGGTCGCCCGGATTCGGCGGAGCGTCTCGCGGAAGATGACCCGGTAGAGCCCCGAGCGCAGCCGGTGGACGTGTTGTCGCCCGACCGCCGTCCCGGCCGTTGCGGTCAGCGTCGTCTCCCCGCATATGACTTTCCCGCCCGCGACCTCCTCAACGAACCTCTCGGGTCGGTTCCCGGCAGCCGTCCCCGCAAAGACGCCTCCCGCGACGGCGACGCTGCCCACGATGACGAGCAAGCGCGTCTTCATTCACGTCTCCTTCCGTTGCCGCAGTTGCCGCACTTCCTAGCGCTGGATTTTCCCGCGTCTCAGGTGTGATTTCAAGAGATCTCATCGTTCGGGGAGGGACGCTCCGCAACGCGCGAGGGCCCCACTCGCCCCAACGGCCAGAGCGATCCCCCTCTCGCGCACGCGGCCGATCAACGGAGCGGGGCGCCGCTCGCGCATCCGCGAAACCTCGTCGGGCCAGCAGAAACCGCGTCCACGCGAGGATGAGGGTCACGAGCGCGCCGCATCGCGTCTCCAAATGGTTTCCAAATCGCCCGATCGCCACCCGCCCGATCGATCGTCATCGGTCGAAACGCTTTATTTGCAGGAGATCTTCGGAGCCCCCTGGCGGACTCGAACCGCCAACCTCCTACCTTCCATCGAGCTCCGACGCCGGAAGCCAAGGTAAGCGCGGGACGCGCGGCAACTGATTCTCGCAACCGGAAGGGATCGAGCGAGAACGAGTGACCGCGCATGGGCGCCAGTGCCGTCGCTGATATTCCTTCAGTGTTGCCTCGGATTACGCGTGCGCGGACGCGACCTTCTTGTCGAGCAGGCACTGCTTGGGCACGTACAGAACGATGCGCGAGTGGCGGTATTGCAAGGAAGCTTCGCGAGGGGGGCCACCCCCGTCCTCAGCGCAGGCCTCGAGAGCTCGGAGGATCATCGCTGGCGTCGCGCTCGTCGGGAGGCTGAGCTCGAGCTCCGTTCGGGTCGTACGAAGCTCGCCGAGCGTGAGGCCCTTCGCCACCATGCAGGAGCGAAAGCGTTCGATCCAGTGGACGAAGCGGAGCGACTGCTGGCGCGTCAGAAGCCGTTGATTCGCATCGTCGCTGTCCTTCGTTGCCGACACTGCGCGCGCACCGCTTGCGCTCGCCGGCGCGCGGCCATCCCGAGCGCTCGTGCACGCGCCAGCTACGAGCGACAGGGCAACGAGAAGCGTCAGCGAGGCGTGCCGGGCTGGATGTCGATCCATCAGTCCCGTGCGGTACACCGGACGCGAGCAGCGAGTTCCGCGATCCACCCGCGCCGGGAGCGGCAGCGCGCGAAGACGCTTACGGCGCCACCGGTCGTCGTGATCGCGCTCGAGGCCCGAACGAGGCGCACGGGGATCGGTAGAGCATGACCTGGACCTCCCTCGGATTGCGCGGTGTACGCGAGACGAGCCCCGCGGTTCCCATAAGGGACGCTCTACGACCCCGAGCTCGCCGACGAGGACGAAAGCCGCGTCACCTGGGAGATCGAGCCGCAGGAGGGCGGCTACTGCCTGCGCACCGTCACCCACGACCCGCTCGAGGGCGCCCCGAAAGACCGCCGAGAGCGTCTCCGGCACCGGCTGGACGATGGAGCTGAGCGGCCTTAACACGGTGCTCGAGACCGGGAAGCCGCTCGCCGGCTGAACAAAAAACCCGGGGCCGTCGGCAGGTCTCACGCCGGCGGCCCCCCACTTCGATGACAGGAGAACCAGGCCATGAGCTACTTCCTCTACAAGCTGATCCCGCCGAGACCGACCTTCGACACGGACATGAGCGAGACCGAGCAGGCGACCATGGGAGAGCACGTCGCCTACTGGCAGGGGCTGGTCGACCGCGGCACGGCCATCGTCTTCGGCCCAGTCGGCGACCCCGCCGGCGTCTGGGGTCTCGCGGTGGTCGAGGCCGTCTCGACGCAGCAGGTTCACGCGCTCGGCAACGCCGACCCCGCCGTCACCTCACGAGTGGCGCGCTTCGAGGCCTGCCCCATGCCCGGCGCCATCGTTGGACTCGCTCAAGCCGCCGCCTGAGGAGCCTACCCGTACATCGCGGGCGAGGGCGCGTGCACGTTGCCCTCGCCCACCGTCCTTGCACGGGTTCGGCAGCCGCTCACCGTGCGTTGCCGCGCTCGACGCCGCGCCGAAGCCCTCGCTCACGGTGAGTGGAAAACCGTTCACGATCCACTCGAGCTCGGATACGCCGTTCTCGCGGCAGAGCGCGGACACAAAACGGACCGATCACAAACGACACGCGCGACGTCTCGCGAACCACCGAAGACGACACGAGTAGGCCAGTTCGCAGGCGAAACTGTGCCTCGCGTGTACGCGGCGTGACGCCCCCCGAAACATGGTAAGAGGGGCTCGGCGGTTCGAGTTCGCCAGAGGGGTTTGCAAAAGGCCTGCCAGTCAGGTGTCTGCGTCTCCTGTCCGGTATCCGCGCCAACCGTTGCGGACACATAGCGGACGCTGACCTCGCCGGCGACGGACCCGAAAGCGATGGTTTTCGCGCCACACCGGGCGATGTCGAGCTCGCGCCACGTGAGCGCCTCCACGGCGCTACCGCGTTCGCTTGGCCGCCGCGTACGTCCCCAGGAGCCGCGTGAACGTGGCGCGCTCGCTGAGCGCGGCGAGGG
>JALZGN010000093.1 GCA_030861005.1 Actinomycetota bacterium | reverse complement strand
CGCGCGGCAGGCGCGCCGCGAGGGGTTGGAGATCGACGGGATCACGCTCTGGCTCTTCGGCGGCGTGGCGCAGTTCAAGGGGGCGTTCCCGAACGCGGGCGCCGAGTTTCGGATCGCGATCGCAGGCCCGCTCGTCACGGTCGTTCTCAGCGGCGGCTTCATGCTGTTTGCGCTCGCCGGCCTGCCGAGCGCCGTCGACGGCGTCGCAGCCTGGCTCGGCTACATCAACCTCGCCCTGCTCGTCTTCAACCTGATTCCGGCCTTGCCGCTGGACGGCGGCCGCGTGCTTCGTGCAGCGCTCTGGCGGGCGAGAGGCGACCTCGGGTGGGCGACGCGCGTCGCGGCCGACATCGGCCGGGGCTTCGGCTACCTCTTCATCGCGCTGGGCGTGCTCATGTTCATCGTCGAGGGTTCCTTCAGTGGTGCCTGGCTTGCGTTCATCGGGTGGTTCCTGCTCCAGGCCGCCACGGCCGAGGCACGCTACGTCGCGACGGAGCAGGCACTCGCAGGGCTCCGCGTCCGCGACCTCATGGTGCGGGATCCGGTCGCGGTCGACCCGGACATCACCGTCGGCCGGTTCATGGACGACGTCGCGCACTCTCGTCGCTTCACGACCTATCCCGTCGTCGAGCGAGGCGGCCGCCCGATCGGGCTGCTCGCGTTCAGCTCTGTCGCGGCGATCCCGCGCTCCGAGTGGGACGTGCGGCGAGTGCGGGAGTCGATGATCCCACTCGACCAGATCCCGCTCCTGGCCGACGGCACGCGCGCCGTCGATGCGCTGGCCGAGCTCTCGTCGCGGCCTGCCGCGAACCGGGGCCTCGTCGTCGACAACGGCCATCTCGAGGGCCTGCTCTCGATCACGGACCTCGCACGGGCGCTCGAGGCCCGTCGCCCGCCGCGGCCGGCGCCTTCGGGATGACGCGGGCGGCGCGCATCGCGGTCGTCTACTACAGCGCGACTGGGAACGTGCACCGGCTCGCCCGCCACGCGGCGTTGATCGGCGCAGCGCCCGGCGCCCACACCTTCCATGTGCGCCGTCCGACGCCGCAGCGATTCGGCGCGACCGCCCTCGTTGGAGGTGTGCGATGAACGAGCTGCCGGACCTCGGGCTCGAGCGCTGGGAGCCGACGAAGGACACGCTGCGGCTCTGGACGCAGATCGTCGGCAAGGTGCGGATGGCGGTGGCGCCGCCGCAGAATCACTGGTGGCACGTCACCCTCTACGTCGATGCGCGCGGTCTCACGACGCGCCGGCTTCCCGCCACGCCGAACGACTTCGAGGTCGCGTTCGACTTCATCGACCACCGGCTCGTCGTGCGAACGACCCGCGGGGACGTCGAGTCCTTCCCGCTCGTCGAGGGCCTTTCGGTCGCACGCTTCTACGAACGCTTCTTCGGACTCCTTACGGCGCTCGAACTCGACGTGGCGATCAAGGCCGAGCCCTATGAGACGCCAGGCGCACCGCCGTTTGCCGAAGACAGCGAACGATCGTCGTACGACCGTGCGGCGGTTGAGCGCTTCTGGCACGCGCTGCGCTGGATCGACGCGACATTCGCCGAATTCGGAGGTTGGTTCTCGGGGAAGACGAGCCCCGTCCACTTCTTCTGGCACAGCTTCGACCTTGCCCTCACCCGTTTCTCCGGTAGGCGCGTGCCGGACGTTTCGACGGCCGACCGTGTCACGCGTGAGGCCTACTCGCACGAGTTGATCAGCTTCGGCTTCTGGCCGGGCGACGCGAAGGTGCGCGAGCCCGCGTTCTACTCGTACACCGCCCCCGAGCCACCGGGTCTTTCGGAGCGGCGTCTCCGTCCGGAAGCGGCGACGTGGCAGCCGTCCGGCTCGAGCCATCTCGCATTGCTCGCCTACGACGAGGTCCGAAATGTGCCCGACCCGCATGCGACGCTGCTCGAGTTTCTCCAGAGCGCGTACGAGACGGGCGCCTTCACGGCGGGCTGGGACGAGGACGGCCTGCGCTCGAGCTGGTGGCCCGGGACGTCGTTCGTCCTCGGCCGTCCGCCGAGAGGTCAAGCGACACCAGTGGGTCGACCGGGGCATCCGACGGAGGCGAAGGATCCGCCGCTGCACGACGCTTCTTCCCAAGAGACGCGGAAGGCAGTCGCATCGTGGTGACGCTCGTTCCGGTCGTGATCGTCCTGGCAGCGCTCGTCGCGGTGAGCTTGCTCCCATTCGTGGGGGCATTCGCTCTCCTCGTTTCGCTCGTCGCGCTCCTTCTGTGGGGTCTCTGGAAGGCGGCGGCGAACCTGCTCGACCTGACGGGTGAGAACGTCTTTCGGCTCGCGAAGGCGTCGGAGGGCCTCTTCGGCCGCGGCGGACCCGACGACCCCGAGTGGATCCTCGTCCCAAGGACGCGGCGTATGCACGAGCCGCCGCAGCCGGCGGTCGTACCGGCAGAATCACCTAGCCAACTCACGCAAGACACGAAAGGAGCAACCATGAACGTAACGGGGGCGGCGTCGCTCAACGGCTCGGAGAAAGCGGTTCTTGCCGGAGGGTGCTTCTGGGGCATGCAGGACCTCGTCCGGAAGCGGCCGGGCGTCCTCTCGACGAGGGTCGGCTACGCGGGCGGCGACGTCCCGAACGCGACGTACCGAAACCACGGGACGCACGCGGAGGCGATCGAGATCATCTTCGACCCCGAGCAGACCTCCTACCGCGACCTGCTCGAGTTCTTCTTCCAGATCCACGACCCGACGACGCTGAACCGTCAGGGCTACGACATCGGAACGAGCTACCGCTCGGCGATCTTCTACCTCGACGAGGAGCAGCGCCGCGTCGCGGAGGAGACCATCGCCGACGTCGAGGCGTCGGGGCTCTGGCCGGGAAAGGTCGTGACCGAGGTGACGGCGGCCGGCCCGTTCTGGGAGGCCGAGC
>JALZGN010000072.1 GCA_030861005.1 Actinomycetota bacterium | reverse complement strand
GCCGTACGCGGCGCCACCGCGCTCGGCGTCGCGGGCGGGGACGGGTCGCTTGCCGGTGTCGCCGCCGTCGCGCTCGCCGAGGACGTCCCGTTCGTGCCGATTCCGTTCGGCACGCGGAACCACTTCGCGCGGGACGCGGGCTTCGACCCGAGCGACCCGGTCGCGGCGCTAACGGCGTTCCGCGGCCGCGCGCGTCGCGTCGACGTCGGCGAGGTCGGGGACCGGCTCTTTCTGAACAACGTCTCGCTCGGGATCTACGCAAGCCTCGTGCACGACCCGCGCCACCGGACGAAGAATCGCTTGGTCGCGCTCCTTCGGCTTCTCCCCGCAGCCCTCGGACGTTCCCGCCGCCCACTCGACGTCTCGTTCGACGTCGACGGCCGGCGCGAGCGACACCGAGCGCTCGTCGCCCTCGTCGCGAGCAACGGCTACGACCTAAGCGGGGGAGGCCGTCTCGGCGAGCGTCCTCGACTCGACGAGGGACTTCTGCATGCCTACGTCGTCGAGGCGGCTTCGCGACGCGGGCTCCTCGCGCTCCTGGTACGGGCGGTCTCGGGACGGCTCGCGGCGGCGGCCGGCTGGGCCGAGTACGCCGCGCGCGCGTTCCGCGTTGACTCGACGCGCGCGCGGATCCACGCGGCGGTCGACGGAGAGCCGGTCGTCCTCGAGCCGCAGCTCGAGTTCTCGATCCGGGCGCGAGCGCTCCGCGTCCTCACTCCACCGGGGGATGGCGAGGGCGGCGAGAAGGGCCGACGATGAGATCGGCGTATGCGAGGGGCGGTCCCTCGCGAATCTGCGGAAAGGCGGCCTCATGACTGCAAGCGAGATGAAGCGCAAGTTCCGGAACTTTCCGGAGGCCGAGCTGCGCCGTCGCATCACGGCGACGTCCCCGGCCAGCTAGCTCGCGACAGCGACGATCCGGTCCCCGGGTCGGACCCCGCGCCGTTCGGACTCCCCGGCAGAGAGCTCGAGAACGGCGCGGGCTCCGCGGCAACCGGCTGCCCGCCAAGGCTTCAGGTCCACGACGACGCGCAGGACCCGCATGTCGGCGTCGAGGAAGACGACGTCGATCGGAAACCGCATGAACGCGGTGTGCACCGACGCCGTCGGGCGAAGAAGGACGCCTTCGCGGCCGGACAGGCTCCTCCGTCCCAGCAATCCCTTCATGCGAGTGAGCGGGCCGTCCGCGACGATTGCCTCCTCGCAGACGACCCGCCCGTCTTCTCGCTCGATCCTCATCGGCGGAGAATTCAGGGAAGTCGGCCCGCGCCTAGTACCCCACGTGGATGTGGTCGGCGTGGTTCGCGAGCGGGAACGACGGTCCGCCGAGGCCGAGGAGCGAGATCACCTGGCGAGGCCGTAGTTCAGCCGGGAGCAGGAGGATATTCCGCACCGCCTGCTCGGTGAGGCCCCCCGGAGCCGAGTTCCCCAGGATCGCCTTCCCACCCAGCGCGGCGATGTCCGCCGCCAGGCCGTACACGTGGGCCGAGACCACGCCCGGGCGCGCGTACAGGCGATGGCCGGACTGGAGACTCGTGACCGTCACCTCCCCGTGCGCCTCCGCGAGGTAGCGAAGGAGGACGAGGACTCGAACGTCGATTCGCCGCGCTGCGATGTCGGCGCGGCCGCCGGCGTAGATGTCGAGCCGCCGATCGGCGAGCACGGCGTTGGCGAGCCGCTTCTTGGCGGCGTCGAGTCCGATCACGAGCGCGCGCAACCCGACCGCCCGGTTGTAGCGCGTGAGCGCCATGGCGCGATCGGCGTACGCCGTCCGACCTCCGAACGCGAGGAACGCCTGCCACTCGCCCGAGCCGAGCAGCGCCTTGAGGCGCGTCGCGACGCTTCGGACGCCCGCCCGGTGAGCGGGATTTCGGCCGCCGCGGCCGTCAGCGCGGAAGGCGGCTAGTACGAGGGCCCAGTCGACGCGTGCCCGCCTCGCCTCCTGCCTCAGCATCCGGGCGAACGCCGGCGCGACCCGCCTCGCCCGAGGCGTCGGGTCGGGAAGCGTACGGTGAAGCCATACGGTCGCGTAGCTCTCCGCTGCGTCAGCCTCCGGGTCGAGCTGGCGGACCGCCTCGTCGTGCTCGTGCTCGTGCGGCTGGACGAGCGGCGGGCCGACGGGTCCGGGAGCGACCGCCGGTGGGCTCGGCGGCGGCGACGCCGGAGCCGCGCCCGAGTCGGGAGCATCGCCCGAAGGCGGTGTGCCCTCGTTCGCGGGCGAGTCTTCGGAGCCGGGATCCGCGGGCGCCTCGGGCCCCTCAGGAGCGGTTTCGGTCGGGGGAGTGTCCGGATCTGCCGCGTCGCCGCCCGGCGCCTCGGGCGCACCGGGATCGGCCGCGTCCCCGTCCGGCGCCTCGGGCTCCTCCGGAGCCGCGACCGGGTCGTCGGCGGGCTCCTCGGGGGGCGGGATCTCCTCGGCCGGGACCGCTCCAGAATCTCCATCGGAGACGGGCTCGCTCGCAGGAGCGCCGCTCCCGCTGCCCGAATCCGTCTCGCCGGTCGTCGCCTGCGTCGTCGTCGTGCCTTCGATCGCGCCGACGATGACGTCGCCCGCGCCCGCGGAAAGCGCAGCACCGGCGAAGAACAGAGTCGCGAAGGCGAGACTCGTCGCGAATCGCTTTCGCCTGCGCGCGCGCGGCTGCGCCGCGACCCTGTCGCGCTCGGAAGCGCGGGTCGGCTCGTGGCCGCCGTGCCCCTCTTGCGATCCCGCGATCGGCAGTGAGCGGCGGAGGTAGACGAGCACCCAGCCGAGGAGAGCGAAGACGACGAGCCGCATGAGCGTCGTGCGCGAGGACGATCTCGGTTTTGGCATTGGCCTGGCTCCTGAGTCAGGCGCCGAGGCCGCCACATCGGCGCGGTTCGCGTTGTGACTCCGCGGCCGCGGAGGCTTGCTCCCACTATCGAGTCGCGGGGAAACGGGTGGCATCCCTCGATCAGTGGAATCACGCGGCGAATCACCACGGCGGGGGATTGGAGCACGCGAAAACCAGAACGATGATCGTCGCAACTGAGCGAGAGCGGCGTTGCGGTCACGCCGAGAGTTTCGGAGGTTCTACGACGTGACCACCATATTCGCCCGCCGCTTGACTCGACTCGGTCGATTCAGAAAGGGCTCACCTTCTTGGCAGGGCTGTAACAGGCGTACGCGCCCGCCGTCGGGTGCGCAAATCAGAGGAAGGAGGTGAAACGAATGATCAGCTTCTTCACCCATCTGAACGCGTGGATGGACGCCAGCCGCAAGCGCGAGGAGGGGCAGACCATGGCCGAGTACGGCGTGGTTCTCGCCGTCATCACG
>JALZGN010000033.1 GCA_030861005.1 Actinomycetota bacterium | reverse complement strand
GCCGCGCTCGGCCGACGTCGTCGCCGACGGCCGCGCGCGGTGCCTCGCGGTCTCGCGCGACGCGCTGCGGCGCGCGATCGAGGCGGAGCCGAAGGTCGCCTGGGAGCTCCTCGGCGTCCTCGCCGGGCGGCTCCGCGACGCTTAGGCGCGGACCCGAGTCTTCTCGGGGTCGTAGAACGGGATCGGGACGACCGTGGCCGCGATCCGCTTTTGGTGGCCGTCGAGCTTTCCGACCTCGAGGTGCGTGCCGATCTCGCGGAACTGGACGGCAAGGCGAGCGAGCGCGATGTTCTTCCGAAGGACGGGGCTTCGCGTCCCGCTCGTGACGACGCCGATGCGCTGCCTCCCGACGTAGACGGGGTCACCGTGGCCCGCCGTCTCGTTGCCCTCGAGCTCGAGGCCGACGAGCGTGCGCTGGGGGTGCGCGCTCCGCTCCACGAGCGCGTCGCGGCCCAGGAAGTCCTCCTCGCTGTCGAGGTTGACGACGAACGGGATCCCCGCTTCGAAGGGGTCGACCGAGTCGTCGAACTCGTAACCTGCGAAGATGAGGCCTGCCTCGATCCGCAGTATGTCGAGCGCTTCCAGGCCGAGTGGCGCGAGCCCGTGCGCCCGGCCGGCCTCCCAGACGGCGTCCCACACGGCCGGGCCGTCGCTCGGATGGCACCAGACCTCGTACCCGAGTTCGCCCGTGTAGCCCGTGCGTGAGACGACGATCGGGATCCCTCGGTAGTCGCCGATCCGCCCGATCGTGAAGCGAAACCACTTGAGCTCGGGAAGCGGCGTCTGCGTCGGCGGAGTCCAGACGATCTTCGCGAGGAGCGCTCGGCTTTCGGGCCCCTGCACGGCGAGGTTGTGGAGCTGGTCGGTCGAAGGCTTCACCTGCACGCGGAGGTCGCGTCCCCTCGCCTGCTCCTTGAGCCAGACGCCGTCGTACTCGTCGCCGCCGACGAAGCGGAAGTTGTCCGGCCCGAGCCGGAACACGGTTCCGTCGTCGATCATCCCGCCCGCTTCGTTGCAGACGGCGGTGTAGGTCACCTGCCCGACCGAGAGCCGCCGGGCGTCTCTCGTGATCACCGCTTGGACGAGCGCCTCGGCATCCGGGCCGAGGATTTCCCACTTGCGAAGCGGGGAGAGGTCCATGACGGCGACCTTCTCGCGGCACGCCCAGTACTCCGCGATCGCGCCCTCGTTGTGGAAGCGGTTGGGCAGCCAGTAGCCCCGGTACTCGGTGAGATCCGTCGTCAGCGCCGACGTCCGCGGATGGAAGGTCGTCTCCCGGGTCAGGACGGGCTCGGCGTCCGGTGTCACGCGGTGCGCGATCGCCGCCGAGAAGCGGTTCTCGGGCGAGTAGACGCGCACGTGCACGTCGGTGATCTGCCACCCGTTCGCCGGGTCGATGTCGTCCGGGCAGGCCGACGAGGCGCAGACGAGGTCGGTCATCGCCCGGAGGAGGACGTAGTCGCCCGGCCGCGACCACGGCTCGTCCATCGTCATCACCATCGTCGAGTCGAAGCTCGTGTTGTAGAAGAAGTTGAGCGCCGGCCAGCCCCGGCGAGGCGCGATCCCGTACGGATCGAGCTGCCCGTTGAAGTTCTCGGTGCAGTTCGTGTGACCCGGATAGCCCATGTCCTCGTAGTACTTGGCCGTGCAGGCGAGCGCGAAGGTGTCGTGGCGCCCGACCGTGTCGCGCACGACCTCGACGAGCGGATCCATGTCGACGTCGTAGAACTTCCCGTGCAGGCCCGGTGTCGGGTAGGCGTTGCCCATCAGCGTTCGCGTGACCGTGGAATCGAGCCCGCGTTCGACGCCGTCCTCGAGCTTCGCGCGGTGGAAGGCGAGGAAGTCGGAGCACTGCTTCCCCTCGACGTCGATCACCTGGATGTACTCGCCCGCCCTCACCTCGTAGGAGCGCGCCGTCGCCTTGTCGACGCGAAAGTCGAGGCGAGGCTCGGCGAGCGGCGGCGGAAGCTCGATCTCGCCGTACCGTCGCGGCGTCGTCCGCCGGACTTCGACGAGGAGGTCGGAGGGCGGCGGATCGCCGTCCACGATCCGGCCCGCCGGCGCGGCGACGATGACCGTGACGTCGCGCTCGCAGAGGAACGAGTGCGACGCACCGGGGGGCGAAGCGGGGCCGAAGAGGCGAAGCGCGGAGGCCTCGTGCGGGTCGAGCCCGCGCGAGGCGAGCTCGGCGAGGAGCAGGTCGCCGTCTCGTGCGGCGAGCGCGCGCTGGAGCACCGTCGCCGGAGCGTCCGCATGCGCCCCGAGCGCGGCGCCGGCGTCCCGCCCGTCCGAGCCGATCGCGCTCACCTCCGCGACCTGGCCGCCGTCGCGATCGATCACCGTGAGCCGCTCGTCGGGGCGGAGGTCGAGCACGGTCGCGCCTCCGGGACGGACGAGGTGCGTCTCGAGGTAGGGATCCTCGCGGAGCAGGCCGCCCGCGAGAACGGGCGCGTCGAGCCGGATCGCCATCACGCCTGCGCGGGCTGCGCCTGCTTCGCCTCCTCCTGCTCGGCTTGCGCGGCGAGCTGCTCGGCGAGCTCGCGCTTGCCCTTCGCGTCGAGCTTCTTCACTTCGTTCTCGACCGCGCGGCGGTTGAACGTCTGGTTCCAGTAGTCGAGCGCTTCGAAGCCGAGCAGCACGGCCTTGCCGACGAACTGGCGCAGCACCTCGTTCGTCGGCCCCATCACCCAGCCCGCTTTCGCATCTCGCAGGTAGCGCTCGAGCTCCATGTCGCGCTTGTAGCCCGAGCCGCCGCAGGCGTGGAGCATCTTGTCGACGACACGCGCGACGTTCTTCGCCGCCTCGAACTTGATCTGCCAGGCCCAGTGGAGGTAGTTCGCGCGGGCGAACTCGCCCGGCTCGAGCAGCTTTCTGTTGTTGTCCGTCTCGCGATCCATCGCGTCGGCGACCGAGTGGACGAAGACGCGCGCCGCGTTCGTGTCGATCACGGCCTCGCCGACGTAGTCCTGGATCGTCGGGTAGTCAGCAACGCGGAGGCCGACGTCGACGTGGCGCTTTCGCGTCGTGTGGCGCTTCGCGATGTCGATCGCGCCCATCGCGATCCCGTTCCAGACCGAGGAGGAGCCAATGAGAAACCAGGGGTCGACGGACTCGTCGTTCGAGGCAGCGCCGTCGCCGACGGGGCCGACGATCTGCTCACCCGATACCTCTACGTCGGGCACCTCGAGCGGCCCCGACTGGTTGCCGCGCAGGCCGAGCGCGTCCCAGAGCGCCGGCTGGGCCTGGACCTCGTCCCCGTCGATCACGAAGACCGACAGGTCGTCGTACCCCGAGAAGTCGGGGCTCGTCGTCTGGACGACGTAGAAGTCCGCGAAGCCGGCCGACGTCGTCCACGACGCCTTCTTTCGCACCTTGAACCGGCCGTTCAGACGCTCGGCGCCCGAGGAGATCGGGTACCAGAAGTGGGAGCCGGTCTCGGGATCGGAATAGGAGAGCGTCCCGATCTTTCCGCTCGCGAGCGGGCGGATGTAGCGCTCGATGAGCGCCTCCGTCGGCCGCAGCATGATCGCGTTCACCGCGCCGATGTGCATGACGTAGCACATCGCGGTCGAGGCGCACCCGTAGCGCGCGATCGTCTCGCACGTCATCGCGTAGGCAACGTGGTTCTCGCCGAGCCCGCCGTACTCCTCGGGCACGGTGAGGCCAAGGAACCCGTGCTCGCCGAGGAGCTCGAGGTTCCGTCGCGGGAACAGGAGCTCGTCGTCCGAGCGCTTCGCGTTCGCGCGCATCTCCCGCTCGCAGAGCTCGATCAGGAGCTCGCGCAGCTCCTTCTGGCGATCGGTGTAGAACCAGTCGGGGTCCCAGTCGTACCCGAGCCCCCAGTAGGGCTCGGCGCCCCATGTCTTCTCTGACATCGTCACCTCCGGTCGAGTCCGGCCCCCGCATCGTACCTCGCCTCCGACGCACGGAAGGGCCGCCCGCCGCCGCTGCTCGGCTCGCTAATGGCTTGGCGCAGCGGCTGCCGCGCCCTCGGGCGTCGGCTGGGTCGCGGGCGGCAACTCGGGCGTCTCCTCGCGAAGCGCGATCGGCTTGTGATCCTGGACGCTTCGGCGGAAGACGAAGAGAACAATCGAGAAGAGGAGAACGCCGATTCCGACCCAGGTCTCCTTGCGACCGCCGTACCCGGTCAGGCTCGGATTCGACGCGCCGACGATGATGAAGAACGCGTTCGCCGCAGCGAGGAGCGCGGCGATTGCGACCCAGGCCGATGGGAGGCGGATCGGTCGCGGCCATGCGGGACGGTCCCTTCGGAGCAGGATGAAGCCGGTCAACGCGAAGAAGTGAGCGGACATGTATCCGAGGTTCCCGGCGACGAGGATCGCGAGGATGTTCCCGACGAAGAAGACGAGGAGGATGTTGACGAGCAGGTCGACGGTCATCGCACGCGCGGGCACGTGAAAGCGGTTCAGGTGGAAGAGCTCGCGGACTGTCATGCCGTCGCGCGCGATCCCGTAGAGCGCCCGCGACCCGTCCGCCGTCGCCGTGTTCATCGAGAGGAGCAGGCTCGCGATCAGGAGCGCGACCATCAAGTCTCCGGCGCCGCCGACGATCTGGTCGAATGCGCCGACGTAGAAGCCCGCCGGGTTATCGACCGCCGCTTGCTGTCCCGTCGTGCCGGTCAGCCCGAGCGGAAGGAGGAAGTAGACCGCGAGCGAGAAGAGCGCGGCCGAGCGCAGGGCGAGCGTCGTGTCGCGAACGGTCTCCTTGTACTCGGGCGCGAACGCGGCGCACGTCTCGACGCCGTACGCAGACCACCCCATGATGTAGAGCCAGACGACGGCCGTCTTCCAGTCCGGCACCTCCCAGGTCATGTTTGCGCTCTCCCAGTCGCCAGTGAGGTACGGGAGGACGATGAAGACCGCGAGCGGGATCATGAGGAGCGCTCCCGTCGCGTAGGCGACCCAGACCGAGGGACGGACGCCGAAGATGTTGAAGAGCCAGACGAGGACGATGACGACGACTGCGATCACGTGCGGGAGCCCGAGGTTGTCGGCGAGGCCCGTCGAGAACGTCCAGTCCTCGCCCGGAAACCATTCCGTCTGGACGAGCGTGCCGATCAGAACGCCGAAGAGGGCGAGGACGCTCGACCAGGCGAACCAGTAGCCGAACGTGGCGATCGGCCCGATCAGCGAGAAGTACCGACGCCAGCCCTCGTGCGCGTAGAGCGCGATCCCGCCCGGCTTGTCCGGGAACATCGCGGCGCTCTCGGAGTAGATCCAGTTCGAGAGGACGCCGATCGCCATCGAGATCGTCCAGAGGATCACCGCCCCCCAGCCGCCGAGGACGCCGATCGAAAACCCGAGCGAGCCGATCAGGAAGCCGGGGTTGGCGAGCGCGACGACGAACCCGTCGTACCAACGGAGCGCCTTCAGGAGTTGCCGTTCTTCGACGACCGCCTCGGCCACGAGACCCTCCCTTCGCCGCATGCTTTGCGAGCGGGCTGGAACCTAACATCGGCACCGGCGAATGGAAAGCGACGAGCGGCCACCGCCTAGAATCGAAGGCGTGAAGGGCCCGCCGATCACGGTCCGCTGCGACTGCGGCGAGGCGCGGCCGGTTCCGTACGGTGAGCGGTGGACGTGCGAGCGCTGCCGTCGCACCTGGAACACGGCCCAGATCCCGGCCGACGAGTACTGGGGAATCATGCGAGCGATGCGCCGCTACCGGCTCTCGGTGATCGGGGTCGCGCTCGGGCTCGCGCTCGTCTTCGCCGCTCTCGCGGTGTTCGTCTCCGAGTCGCTCTTCCTGCTTCTCCCGGTGATCCTCGGCGTGTGGTTCGTGTGGTACATGCCATTCTGGCGCCGGAGGGTGCGCCGCCACGCGCGGGCGCTGCCGAAGTGGAACTTGCATCCCGAGTAGCTCGGGGCGCCGAGACCGGCCGCCGCGGGGCGCCGGTGCTCCTCGCGACGCTCGGGGTGCCGTTCGACCGCGCCGCGGCCGCGTTCGCGGTCGACGCGGCGGCGGAGGCGGGACATCCGCTCATCGTCGCGAACGTCGTCGAGCTTCCGCCGCTCGGGATGTCGGTCGCGATGGGCTACGACCAGCTGCCCGACACGCCCGAGGAGGCCGAGTCACTGCGCGCGCCAGCGGAGCTCGCGCAGTCGCTCGGCGTGCGAGTGGAACGCCTGCGGGTTCGTAGCCCGCGTCCGGTCGAGGCCCTCGTCGCGCTCGCGGCCGAGCGCGAGCCGAGCCTCCTCGTGTTCGGCCCGGACCGGTCGCGCCTGCGCGAACGGCGCTACCGCAAGGCGGCGAAGGCGGTCCGCGAGCGGGTCGCTTGCCTGGTCTGGTTACCGGCCTGAGCGGCGCGGCGAGCGGCGCGCGACCCTCTACCGGAGACGCGGACCCTCCGACGGCGACACGAACGTTTCACACGGCGTCACACACTCAGGCCATTTCGAGGGATAGGCTGAAGCCCGAGCAGGAGGGCGGGTCGGGACCCGTAGTTAGACGCGTGCGTCTCGCCTCTGGTGCCAGCGCCCGAGCCGCGCGCTCGAGGTCACGGGTCATCCGCGGAATCTGAGCCAGACGACCGCGAGAACGTGCGCGAGGCCGCCGGCGGCGGCGAGCTGCCCGTACGGACGTCGTCGTCACGGCGCGCGATCTCCACTGCCACGCACCGACGATCGCGACGACGAGGACGAGGCGCGAGAACGCGGTTGCGTAGACGTCAATCCGCGCCCACCGCTCGTCTCGCCGTGGCACGCCGAGTCCGCGAAGCGTCTCGCTTCGCCCGCCGACGAGAAAGAGAAGCGGAGCGCCCGTTACACCCGTCTCGAGGTGCGACTACCTCACGCCGCGGGCTCCCGCTCCTCACGCGTCGATCGGGACGTGGCCGGGCTCGGCGGCGACGCGCGCGAGCCAGGCGAGGATTGCGGGGTAGCGCGTCAGATCGAAGCCGCCCTCGTGCGCGACGTGCGTGTACGCGTAGAGAGCGATGTCCGCAAGCGTCATTCCGTCGCCGACGAAGAACGCGCGCCCTTCGAGGCCGCGCTCCATCGCGGCGAGTGCCCGATAGCCGGCCGCGGTCCGCTCCTCGCGGCGGGCCTCGAACTCCTCTGGACGGCGTGAGTACGAGAGCCAGAAGCGCGCGACCGCGATCGCTGGCTCGTGGTCGTACTGCTCGAAGAACATCCACTGGAGAACCTGCGCGCGCTCGTAGCGGCCCTCGGGGACGAAACAGGTCCCCTCGCCGAAGTACCAGAGGATCGCGCCCGACTCGCCGAGCGGCCGGCCGTCGTCGAGGACGAGCGTCGGAACGCGAAGCGCCGGGTTCAAGCCGCCGAGGACCTGCGGCCGATCGGAGCGGTCGACGACGTCCACCTCGCGCCGCTCGTACGGGATTCCGAGGTGGGCGAGGAGGAGCCGCACCTTGTAGCAGTTGCCGGAGACCCGGCTGTCGAAAAGGAGCACCGCGAGCTAGTGCGCGGCAGGCTCCCAGCCCTCGAGTGCCGGCGGCGTCCAGCCCGTCCCGACTGTCCGCGAGCCCTCGACCCAGGGCCCGAGCTCGGGCTGCGGGAACTTCGCGTGGCGCTCCTTGAGCTGGATGCCGTAGGAATTCCCCGACTGGAGGTGCTTGACGAGGACCTTCCGCGCCAGCTCGTTCTCGCGACCGGTGGGGATCGGGAAGTAGATCTTGAGGAACGAGTTCGAGTAGCGGTCGAAGACGGCCGGAACGCCGTCCTCCTCGAGCAGCTCGACATCCTCGAGCCAGTTCAGATCCGCGCCCGGCGTCGCGGCGACGAGGTCGACGTCCTCTACGAGCGAAATCTCCTCCTGGTAGGGGAAGCGGTGTCCCGCCAGGTACTCGGCGTCGATCGCGACCTTCTTCTCGGGCTCCTTCGCCGTCGCGCCGGCGGGATGCCCCTCCTGGGCGTCCGACCGCGAGGTCGCCTGCGGCTCGCTCACTCGGGCGTCGCCTCGACGGGCGGCTCGACGGGAAGGAGATCGGTCGGGAACTCGAGGTGCCGCTCGAGGAGCCGCTCGATCTTCTCGAGCGCTCGCTCCTCGCTCGCCCCCGGGATCCACGTCGTCCCGGCGAGCGGAACCTTGGCCATCGCGGCGGCCTCCACGGTGAGCGCGCAGAGGTCCTCGGGCTCGAGCGAGTGGACGTCGGTCTTCCCGCATGCGCGCGCGAGCATCTGAAGCTCGAGCGTCATCGCGTGCAGGAAGTTGTAGACGCGCTCGGCCGCTTCCTCCACGTGGAGGCGCTTCCGGAGCTCGGGATCCTGCGTGGTGACGCCCACCGGGCAGCGGCCCGTGTGGCAGTGGTAGCACTCGCCCGCCCGGACGCCGATCGTCCCCTCGTAGTCGGTGACGCCCGGGATCTCCTTGTTGCAGTTCAGCGCGATGAGCGCCGAGTGCCCGATCGCGACCGCCTTCGCCCCGAGCGAGAGGGCCTTCGCGACGTCGCCGCCGTTTCGGATCCCGCCCGCGACGACGAGGTCGATCTCGTCGGCGAGGCCGACGTCCTCGAGCGCCCGGCGCGCCTCCGGGATCGCCGCCATGAGCGGGATTCCGGTTTCCTCGGTCGCGACGTGCGGCCCCGCGCCGGTCGACCCCTCGGCGCCGTCCAGGTAGATGATGTCCGGGCCGCACTTGGCCGCCATCCGAACGTCGTCGTAGACGCGCGCCGCGCCGAGCTTGAGCTGGATCGGAATCTGGTAGTCGGTCGCCTCCCGGATCTCCTGCACCTTGAGCGAGAGGTCGTCCGGCCCGAGCCAGTCGGGGTGCCGGGCGGGCGAGCGCTGGTCGATCCCGGGCGGGAGCGAGCGCATCTCCGCCACCTGCTCGGTCACCTTCTGCCCCATCAGGTGACCGCCGAGCCCGACCTTGCACCCCTGGCCGATGAAGAACTCGCACCCGTCCGCGAGCATCAGGTGGTGCGGGTTGAACCCGTAGCGGCTCTGGATCAGCTGGTAGTACCACTTGGTCGAGAGGTCGCGCTCCGGCGGAATCATCCCGCCTTCCCCCGAGCACGTCGCCGTCCCGGCCATGGAGGCGCCCTTCGCGAGCGCCATCTTCGCCTCGAGCGAGAGCGCCCCGAAGCTCATCCCCGTGATGTAGATCGGGATGTCGAGCTGGAGCGGCTTCTTGGCGAACCGGGCGCCGAGCACCGTCTTCGTCTCGCACTTCTCCCGGTACCCCTCGATCACGAACCGGGTGAGGGTGCCCGGAAGGAACATGAGGTCGTCCCAGTGCGGGATCTTCTTGAACATCGAGAACCCGCGCATGCGGTAGCGCCCGAGCTCGGCCTTCATGTGGATGTCGTTGATGACCTCGGGCGTGAAGATCGGGCTCCGCCCGAGGATCGAGCGGCGCTCCGGCTGCACGTCTCCCGTGTTCCCGTCGAGCTGCTCGTAGCGGTCGCTCGTGGTCATGACCCTCCTAGAGGACGAGCTTCCGCTCGGAAGGCTCGAGATTGTCGTAGTTGTAGAGCTTCTTGCCGCACACGAACTTCTGGAAGGCGGGCGGCGTCCCGAGCCCGTAGATCCGGAACTTCCGCTCGATGAGCTCGCTGTCCGCGTCCGTCCACTCGTCCGGGACGCAATCGATCCCGAGCGACTTCACCTTGCCGGCCACGTAGATCGTCCCGTCGTACATCGAGTCGCCGAGGCCCGGGCCCGCGTCGCCGCAGATGATCTGGCGACCGCGCTGCATCATGAACCCCGTCATCGTCCCGGCGTTCCCGAGCACGATGATCGTGCCACCCTTCTGGTCGATCCCCGTCCGCGCGCCGACCTGGCCCTTGACGACGACGTCGCCGCCGCGGATCGCCGCCGCGGTGAGAGAGCCCGCGTTCCCTTCCACGACGACGACGCCCGACATCATGTTCTCGCAGGCGGACCACCCGACCCGCCCCGTGATCGTGACCTCGGGGCCGTCGAGCAGGCCGCACCCGAAGTAGCCGAGGCTCCCTTCGAAGCGGATGCGACAGCGGGTCAGGATCCCGACGCCGAGCGAGTGCTTCGCGCCTGGGTTCAAGACGGTGACGTCCTCGATCCGCTCCTCGTAGAGCAGGCGCCGGAGCTCGAGGTTCACCTGGCGGGTGGAGAGGTCGTACGCGTCGAAGGTCGCGCGGCCCTCCTCGACCTCGGCGGTGCGCGGGGCCTCCGCGTGCGGCTCGGCGAGCCCGCGCGCGTCGTATGTGACTCTGCGCTCACCTACCGCTGCCACACGAGCACCTCGGCCTCGTAGGGATCGTACGTTTCGATCTCGCGGTTGAAGACGGCGCGGATCGCGATCTCCTCGGAGGCGAGCGCGACGACCTCGTCCGACTCGTAGAGGACGAGCGGCTTCGCCGCCATCTCGTCCTTCGCGACCCCGAGCGCGTCGTCCGTGACCGCGATGTACGTGAAGACGCCGTCCAGCTCCTCGAGGGAGTCGCGCATCGCGTCTTCGAGCGAGGCGCCCTCGCTCATCTTCTCGGCGAGGTAGACGGCGATGATCTCGGAGTCGCACTCCGACTGGAAGCGGTGACCGCTTCGCTCGAGGCGGCGCCGCCACTGGAAGTAGTTCGTGAGCTGGCCGTTGTGGACGACGGCGACGTCGGAGAACGGGTACGCCCAGTAGGGGTGGGCGCCCGAGATGTCGACGTCGGACTCGGTCGCCATCCGCACGTGGCCGATCGCGTGCGTGCCCTCGAACCCGCCGAGCCCGTACTGCTCGGCCACCTGCTCGGCGTCGCCCAGGTCCTTCACGATCTCGAGCGAGTGGCCGAGCGAGAGGACCTCGGCGTCGGGGACGGATTCGACGCGGTCGGCGAGCTCCTTCAGGTCGCCGTCGTACTCGAGCGTCGCTCGAAAGGCGTAGCCGGTCTCCTCCTCCACGCGGCGGAGGGCGGCGCCGGCCGCCTCGATTTTCGCGAGCACCTCCCGCTGGTCTCGCCTCAGGCGCT
>JALZGN010000330.1 GCA_030861005.1 Actinomycetota bacterium | reverse complement strand
CGTCATTGTTTCATCACGGCTCGCCGAGGCAGGCGGCCGTCCCGCTCGGCGGGCGCGCGTTGCGCCTCGCGACTCACCGTGACAGCACTTCTGCCCTTGGACGAGGAGCGAAAGCGCTGCGCTGAATCCACGGCGCGTCTGCAACGCGACGAGTTGCAGGAGCGCCTCGCGTCGCATCCGAAGAACCCACTCCGTGCGACGAGCTCCACACGGACGTCCCTCGTTCGACGGCGGCTCGGCTGGGCCATCTTGCTCATAAGAAACGCCTTTCTGAGCTACCGGCCGCTGATTCGCCATCGCGCAAATTGCGCTCAACCATGCGGTGCCGGACGAGCTCGGCCCATGAAAGGTGACGTCCAGCGGTGGTTGATCGGCGAACCCCGTGATGCAGCGGTGATGCACAGGCCAGTCGGGCTCTAATAGGAAAGACCTGCAAATGCGGGGCTTTCCCTTAGCAGACCTCTAAGCCGGATTCTTCGCCGTCTACCACGTAATTGGCTCAACCATGCATTTCTTGCCTCACCGCTCGCGTCGTAGAGCACCGCGAGATGACGTCCTCGTGATGCACCGATGCACGGGGGTTGTTGGCGTCGCGAGCAACGCTGACGCCGCCGAGACACGGCAGCCGCAAACGCCGTACGCTCGCCAGATGACCGACTCCGCCGTCGAGCGCTACCTGCGGCTGGGGCTGCAGCTCGGCCGGCACGTAGAAGGGATCGTCGACGCCTACTTCGGACCCCCGGACCTGGCGGCCGCGGTCGAGGCCGAGCCGCCGGTCGACCCACGGGCACTCGTCGCGGAGGCAGAGGCCCTGCTCGACGAGCTCGAGGACGGCTGGCTTCGCGACCAGGTGGTCGGCCTACGCACTTACGCCGGCGTGCTCGCCGGTGAGTCCGTCTCGTACGCCGACGAGGTCGAGGGCTGCTATGGCGTGCGGCCGCGCTACACCGACGAAGCTGTCTTCACCGCCGCGCACGAGCAGCTCGAGCTACTGCTCCCCGACGGCGGGACGCTGGCCGAACGGTACGAGCGCTGGCAGAGCTCCAGCCTCGTGCCCACCGACCATGTCAAGCGTCTTCTTGCGGCCGTGATCGAGGAGGCGCGCGCCTGGACCGGACGCCTGCTCGAGCTCCCGGGAGCCGAACGAGTCATTCTCGAGATCGTGCGCGACAAGCCATGGTGGGCATCCTGCGACTACCTCGGCGGCCTGCGCAGCCGACTCGTCCTCAACGTCGACTTACCGATGTCGGCTCTGGAGCTGCTCGTGCTCGCGATCCACGAGACGTATCCCGGCCACCACGCGGAGCGCTGCAGCAAGGAGCACCTGCTCGTTCGCGGCCGCGGGCTGCTCGAGGAGACGCTCGTGCTGTCACCCACTCCGCAGATGCTCGTCACGGAAGGGATCGCGAAGCTCGCACCATCCGTGCTGCTCGGGGGCGACGGGGGAAGAGCGCTCGCCGCAGTCGTGCATGACGCCGGCGTCGAGTTCGATCTTGCCCACGCCCTCGCTGTCAGGCGGGCCCACGAGCCATGCGAGTGGGCCTGGCCCAACGCGGCGTTGATGCTGCACGATGACAGAGCGAGCGAGGCAGAGGCGCACGCGTATCTCCAGCGCTGGGGCCTGGAGACGTCGGAGTGGGCCGCCCACATGATCCGCTTCATCACTGAGCCGGCCCAGCGGACGTACGTGCAAACTTACGCCGCCGGGCGAGAGCTCTGCCGCGTGTATGTGGCGGGCGAGCCGGAGCGGTTCCGCCGCCTGCTAACCGAGCAGGTGCGTGTCCGTGACCTGCTCGAGGGACGGGACGCAGGCGCGCCGATATCGTCGGGCCGGTGAGGCCGCCTCACCTCGGCCGGTCGCCCGCGTGATGCACCGGTGATGCACGAGCGGATGGAAGGCGCCGAATCTCGGGGATTTCTTGCCAGCTCGTAAGACGGACGAACAGGGTCGATAGAAAAAGCCCTGATTTCCAGGGCTTTTTCCGTAGCAGACCTGTAAGCCGGATTCTGTCGAGGGTGACCATCCATCTTTGCGGCTACCCGGCTCCTCGGCGGGCCGCCTGGTAGCGGAGCCTGTTCGCCTTGCACCGGACGGGGTTTGGCGAGCCGCCGTGTCGCCACGACGCTGGTGGGCTCTTACCCCACCGTTTCACCCTTGCCTTCGGCGTCTCCGGAGAGTGGTTCTCGCCGCTGGCGGTCTCCTTTCTGTGCCACTTTCCGTCGGCTTTCGCCGCCTGGGTCGCCCCAGCGTCCTGCCCTGCGGTGTCCGGACTTTCCTCGAGCCGAGACCGGCCCGCGGTCACCCGGCCTGCGCACCAAATTGTAGCCCGGCGCGCGCCGGGCCGTGTCTCGTTTCCGAGCGGAACGGGTACTCGATGGGCACCGAATCGGCTTCCGGGAGGTAGGACATGTCGGTAACGCGTGATGCCGACCACCGGGTGGAGCTCGAGCGGCTCTCGTCGCAACGCTTCCGCGTTGCCGGGATCCTGACGGCCGTGATGGTCGTCGTCTACTTCGGCTTCATCCTGCTCGTCGCGTTCGGGAAGGGGTTCCTCGGCGAGATCCTGACCGACGGTCTCAGTGTGGGAATCCTTCTCGGGGTCCTCGTAATCCTGACGACGTGGATCCTGACGTGGATCTATGTCCGGTGGGCGAACCGAACGTACGAGCCCGCGGCACGCAGATTGAGGAGGTGAGAGGCATGCCGTTCGGAGCGATTGGCGACCCCGACGCGACCGCGATTACGTTCTTCGTCCTCTTCATCGCGATCGCGCTCGGCATCACGTACTGGGCGGCGCGCCGAACGCGGACGACCGACCAGTTCTACGCCGCCGCACACAGGGTGACCGGCTTCCAGAACGGGCTCGCGCTCGCGGGCGATTACATGAGCGCCGCGAGCTTCCTCGGGATCGCCGGGCTCGTCGCCCTTTACGGGTTCGACGGCCTCATCTACTCGATCGGGTTCTTGGTCGGCTGGCCGATCGTGCTCTTCCTGATCGCGGAGCCGCTCCGAAACCTCGGCCGCTACACGTTCGCGGACGTCGTCGCTTACCGGCTGCGACAGACGCCGGTTCGGATGGCCGCCGCGGTCGGCACGCTCTCGGTCGTCGTCTTCTACCTCATCGCCCAGATGGTCGGCGCGGGCAGCCTGATCAAGTTGATGTTCGACCTGAACTACTGGCTCGCGGTGCTGATCGTCGGCGCCGTCATGATCACGCTGCTCCTCTTCGGCGGGATGATCGCGACAACCTGGGTGCAGATCGTGAAGGCCGTGCTCCTGTTGGGTGGGGCACTCGTGCTCGCGCTCTGGGTGCTCAGCAAGTTCGGGATGAACCCTCTCGACCTGTTCGACTCGGCGGCCCAGAAGAACGGCGAGGAGGTTCTCGCCCCCGGCGAGCAGATCGTGACGAGCTCGTGGGACGCCGTCTCGCTCGGCCTCGCGCTCATGTTCGGGACGGCCGGACTGCCGCACATCCTGATGCGCTTTTACACCGTGCCCGATGCGGCCGCCGCGCGTTCCTCAGTGAACTGGGCGACGTTCTTCATCGGCTTCTTCTACTTGCTGACGTTCGTCCTCGGCTTCGGCGCGATGGCGCTCGTCGGGCAGGGTGCGATCACGAAGGTCGAGGAGGGCGGAAACATGGCCGCGCCGCTTCTCGCTCAGGAGGTCGGCGGCGAGCCGTTCCTCGGTTTCATCGCAGCGGTCGCGTTCGCGACGATCCTCGCGGTCGTCGCTGGTCTCGTCCTCTCGGGGGCCGCGGCGCTCTCGCACGACCTCTGGGTAAACGTCGTCCGCCACGGCGAGGCGCCCGAGCAGGAGCAGCTTCGCGTGGCGCGGATCGCGACGCTCGTCATGGGCGCGGTCGCGATCGTCCTCGGGATCCTGCTGGAAGGGCAGAACGTCGCGTTCATGGTCGGCCTCGCGTTCGCCGTCGCGGCAAGCGCCAACTTCCCGGCACTGCTCCTGTCGCTCTTCTGGCGGAAGTTCACGACGGCTGGCGCCGTCGCGAGCATCCTGGTCGGAGCTGTCTCGGCGATCGTGCTGATCATCATCTCCCCGACGATCCAGGAGGATGTGCTCGGGAACGACTCGTCGCTCTTTCCCCTGAAGAACCCGGCGCTCGTCTCGATGCCGCTCGCCTTCGCTGTTGGGATCGTCGTATCGTTGCTCGCCCCCGAGCGACGGGCAGAAGAGCGGTTCGCCGAGGCGGAGCGCCAGATCCATCTCGGCGCCGGCGCCGCGGCGTCGACTCCGCCAGCCGCCCGGCCGGTCGCAACCGAGCCGTGAGAGGAGACGCATGACCGAGACCCAGGCCCGAAGCGAGCCGACGATCAGCGCTCTTCTCCTCGAGGAGCGTCGCTTCCCACCGCCGGAGGACTTCGCCGCGCACGCGAACGCTCAGCCCGATATCTACGAGCGCGACTTCGAGGAGTTCTGGGAGACCGAGGGCCGAGAGCGCGTCTCCTGGTTCGAGGACTTCGACACGCTCTACGAATGGGAGCCCCCGTACGCGAGGTGGTACGTCGGCGGGAAGCTCAATGTCTGCTTCAACTGCGTCGACCGCCACGTCGAGGCCGGAAACGGCGACAAGGTCGCGTACTTCTGGGAAGGCGAGCCCGTGGGCGAGCGGCGCGAGATCACTTTCGCCGACCTCCAGCGAGACGTCGTTCGCTTCGCGAACGCCCTGAAGAAGGTCGGCGTCCGCAAGGGGACGCCGGTCGCGATCTACATGGGGATGGTTCCGGAGCTTGCGGTCGCGATGCTCGCCTGCACGCGGCTCGGCGCGCCGCACACGGTCGTCTTCGGCGGCTTCAGCGCCGCGTCGCTTGCCGGGCGGATCGACGACATGGGGTGTGAAGTTCTGATCACGCAGGACGAGGGCTGGCGCAAGGGAGGCCGCGTTCCCCTAAAGCAAAACTCGGACGAGGCGCTCGCGCAGTGCCCCACGGTGAGGAGCGCCGTGGTGCTCCGCCGCACGGGTGGCGAGGTCGAGATGCAGGGCGGGCGCGACGTCTGGTGGGACGAGCTGTGCCAAGACGCAAGCGACGACCCAGCGTCGTGCCCGTGTGAGCCGATGGACTCGGAAGACCTCCTCTACCTTCTCTACACGAGCGGGACGACGGCGAAGCCAAAGGGCATCGCCCACACGACCGCCGGCTACCTGGTCGGCGTGGCGACGACGCACCACTACATCTTCGACGTGAAGCCCGACTCGATCTACTGGTGCGCAGCCGACATCGGCTGGGTGACCGGGCACAGCTACATCGTCTACGCGCCCCTCTGCAACGGGACGACGGGTGTTCTGTACGAGGGCACGCCGGACTTTCCGGCCCGCGATCGCTGGTGGGACATCGTCGAGCGCTACAAGGTCGACGTCCTCTACACCGCGCCGACGGCGATCCGCGCCCACATGAAGTGGGGCCCCGAGCACGCGCAAAAGCACGACCTCGGCTCGTTGCGACTCCTCGGAACGGTCGGCGAGCCGATCAACCCGGAGGCATGGATCTGGTACCGCGACCACGTCGGCGGGGGCCGAACCCCCGTGGTCGACACCTGGTGGCAGACCGAAACCGGAATGATCCTGATCAGCCCGCTTCCGGGCGTCACGACGCTGAAGCCGGGGTCCGCGACGAGGCCGTTCCCGGGTGTCGAGCCCGCCGTCGTGAACGACCAGGGAGAGGACGTCGGGCCGGGCGGCGCCGGCTACCTCGTCCTCAGGCGACCGTGGCCGGCGATGCTCCGAGGCATCTACAAGGATCCCGACCGGTACGTCGAGACGTACTGGAGCCGCTTCCCGGGCGTCTACTTCACCGGCGACGGTGCGCGCGTCGACGAGGACGGCGACTTCTGGCTCATGGGACGCGTGGACGACGTCATGAACGTGTCGGGACACCGGATCTCGACGATCGAGGTCGAGAGCGCGCTCGTCGATCACCCGCGCGTCGCGGAAGCGGCCGTCTGCGGCCGCAGGGACGAGGCCACGGGGCAGGCGATCGTCGCGTTCGTGACCCTCAAGGGCGGGGACGAGGGGTCAGTCGAGATGCTCGAGGAGCTCCGCGACCACGTCGCCGCGAAGATCGGGAAGATCGCGCGGCCGGCCAACATCGTCTTCACGCCCGAGCTTCCGAAGACCCGCTCGGGGAAGATCATGCGCCGACTCCTTCGTGACGTCTCCGAGCACCGCGAGCTCGGCGACACGACGACGCTCGCCGACCCTACCGTCGTCGAGGAGATCAAGTCCCAAGCCGAGACCGAGCGCGCAAAGGAGGACTAGCGGACGCGCGCTTGCGCGCACCGCCAGCCGAGCAACTAGGGCCGCCGCCGGCTCCCTACTCGTCAGCCCGCTTGCACCTCGAGCGCGAGCTGCTTCGCATCGCCTCCTTCGACGCGCGATCCACACTCGGGGCATGCGATCGTCGCCCCGGCATGGAGGACGAACTCGCCGCAGGCGAGGCATTCGAGACTCGCGCCGCGCATGAGGGCGAGCAGCTCCTGGTCGAGCGTTCGGTTGAGCGCCACGACTCCCATCACCGTCACAGCGTCCGGAAGACCCCTACGACCTTGCCGAGGATCTGAACGTGGGTCGGATAGAGCGGCTCGAGGGCGGCGTTCTCGGGCTGGAGCCTGATCCGTCCGTCCTCGCGGAAGAACCGCTTGACCGTCGCCTCGTCCGCGGCCTCGTCGTCCCCGACGAGCGCGACCACGATGTCGCCGTTCTGAGCAGTCTGCTGACGGCGAACGACCACGTAGTCATCCGGGAGGATCCCTGCCTCGATCATGCTTTCGCCGCGGACGCGCAGCAGGAACTCCTCGCCGACGCCCGAGGAAAGAGGCTCGGGGACCGCTATTCGCTCGTCGATGTTCTGCTCGGCGAGGAGCGGACCGCCGGCGGCGATTTGGCCGACGAGCGGGAGGACGCGAATACGGGACGCCTCCCCTCCGACGGCCGGCTCGACGCCTTGGCGCTCGCCGCGCACGAGCTCGAGCGCCCGTGGCTTCGTCGGGTCGCGGCGCAAGTAGCCGGCACGCTCGAGGTTGGCGAGGTGCGCGTGCACGGTCGAGGGGGAAGCGAGGCCGACGGCCGCGCCGATCTCCCGAACAGTTGGTGGGTACCCATGTCGCCCGGCGTAGCGGGCGACGAAGTCGTAGATCTCGCGCTGGCGGTCGCTCAACATGCGCACCTCACTTCTCGAACGTACGTTCGGACAAGATAGCGGGGCTGTCGGACGGCGTCAACGGGCGCCATCGCTCGATCGCGCCGGCGGAACGCGTTTTTGCGGTCCCGAAAAGCGGTTTGCGATCTCGCTACAATCCGCGAGCGCGCGCTGGTGGCGGAATTGGTAGACGCGCAAGGTTGAGGGCCTTGTGGGCCGGACGGCCCGTGGAGGTTCAAGTCCTCTCCAGCGCATCGACGCGCCTCGCGAGAGCGGCTCGCGAGAGCGGCTTCGTGTTTCCGAGATCGATCGCGGCTAGAGAGAGCCGCGTGCGACGCGCCGCGCCCGATAACGTTCGGCGCCGATGCGGGACGTCGCGCGAGCCGCGGTCGACGAGGCAGTCTTCGCCGGCGCCCGGTACGCCGACGCTCGCGCCCTCACGCGACGGGCGCAGTCGGTCTCGACTCGAAACCGCGAGCTCGACTCGATCTCGGACGGCGAGAGCGAGGGGATCGGTGTCCGCGTGCTCGTCGACGGCGCGTGGGGATTTGCGTGCGATCGGCGCCTCTCAGCCGAGGGAGCGCGTGACGCAGCCCGGCGCGCAGTCCAGTTCGCCCGCGCGAGCTCCACGCGCGCGCGCCGGGGCGTCGAGCTCGTCGCGACAGCGGCAGCTCAGGGCGAGCACACGACGGCGTGGGAGCGCGACCCGATGGCGGTCCCCCTCGGCGAGAAGATCGAGCTCTGCCTGCGTGCCGAGGAGGAGATGGCATCCCCTGGGATCGAGGTGACCCAGGCGTACGTCCGGGTTCAGACCGAGCTTCGCGCCTTCGCCTCCTCGGAGGGCGCAGACGTCGTGCACGACGTCTGCGAGTGCGGTGGCGGGATCGAGGTCCTCGCGATGGAGGATGGCCGCGTCCAGACCCGAAGCTACCCCTCGGCCCACGGCGGGACGAGCGCCCAGTCCGGCTGGGAGTACGTGGAGTCGCTCGCGCTCGAGCACGATGCCCCCCGGATCGCGGACGAGGCGCTCGCCCTCCTGCGCGCCGACCCGTGTCCGACCACCGTGACGACGGTCGTAATCGACGCGGAGCAGATGCAGCTCCAGGTGCACGAGTCGGTGGGCCACCCGACGGAGCTCGACCGGGTGTACGGGACCGAGGCGGCGTACGCGGGAACGAGCTTCCTTCACCCCGAGGATCTCGGCTCCCTCCGGTACGGCTCCGAGCTCATGAACGTGACCGCCGACCCGACGACGCCGGGCGGTCTCGGGACGTTCGCCTTCGACGACGAGGGGGTCCCCGCTCGTCGCGAGCCGGTCGTGGAGGCAGGCGTCCTGCGGGGCTTCCTCTCCTCCCGCGAGACCGCCGCTCTCCTCGGTGCCGGCGCCGGCGGCTCCATGCGCGCGGACGGCTGGAGCCGGATGCCGCTCGTTCGGATGACGAACCTCCACCTCGAGCCCGGGCAGGGGACGCTCGAGGATCTCCTGGCTGACGTCGACGACGGGATCTACCTCGCGACCAACAAGAGCTGGTCGATTGACGACCGGCGCCTGAACTTCCAGTTCGGTACCGAGGCTGCCTGGGAGATCAAGCGGGGACGGCTCGGCCGCATGCTGCGCGACGCGACCTACACGGGCGTGACGCCTGTCTTCTGGGCCTCGCTCGATGCGATTGCCGGCCGTGAGGAGTGGGCGATGCACGGTCTCACGAACTGCGGCAAGGGCCAGCCGGGGCAGCACGCCCACGTCTCGCACGGCGCCTCTCCCGCCCGCTTCCGCAACGTCCAGGTCGGCGTCCGCTCGTGAAGGACGGCCCGGGCCCTCGCGAGCTCGCCGAGCGTGCCTGCCGCGCCGCCGTCGGCGACGAGGTCGAGGCGGTCGTCCACTCGGAACGGTCGGGATTCGCGCGCTTCGCCGGCTCGACGGTGCACCAGCCGACGCTCGTCGAGGACCGGTCGGTGACGCTGCGAGTCGTCCAGGACGGCCGCGTCGGGACCGTCTCCACGAACCGGACGGACGACGCCGGCCTCGTCTCCGC
>JALZGN010000328.1 GCA_030861005.1 Actinomycetota bacterium | reverse complement strand
TGGGCCGGGTTTTGCGCCGTCGAGGTGCCACCGTCGCCGAAGTCCCACGACCAGGAAGTCGGCGACCCGGTCGACGTGTCGGTGAAGGTCACCGTCAGGGGCGCCGTCCCGCTCGTCGGGGAGCCGGTGAAGCTCGCCGTCGGGGGCGTTGCCTTCGGCGGCGGGGTGGGGATCGCCTGGTAGTTGTGCCAGTAGTAGTTGGTGGCGCTGTTGGCTGCGAGTACGACCAGCCCGGTCGTGCTGTTGACGTTCTGCTTCGTCGAGGTCGCGTTGTTCATGTTGAGGCTGGCGGCGTCCTGGATAAAGGGCGTCCCGAGACCGGCGGGGAACGAGATCGCGTCGAGCGGCGACGTCTTCTCGTAGATGACGCCTCCGTTCACCGGCGCCGTCGCGAACATGTGGATGATGCGGTTCGTCTCGTCAAGGAGCAAGATCGGACGGGTGTGGTGTTCGGAGACTCGGCCGACCACGTAGCTCGACCAATCGCCGGTCGTTGGGTCGCGGACGAGCAACATGATCAGCGGAGCGTTCGGGTTCGGGCTGGCGAGGTTGTCGAGCGACGTCTTCACCGCGGCGAAGACGCGGCCGCTTCCGTCGGCTTGCAGAGACTTCAGGTTGATGTGGTCATCTGCGTAGTTCGGGCCCGAGATCGCCGTACGGCTCCCCTCCCACGACGTGTCGGGCTGCCCGTCGACGTGGACGGCGAAATACATCGCCGAGTTGGTCTGATTACTCCACATCACCCCGATCTTGTTGCCTCCGAACGCGATGACGGACGAGATGTCGTCGCTCGTGGCGGTCGTCCCCGCGAGCGGGAGGACGAACGGCGTCCCCCAGGTCGCGTCGTTCGTCGTCGTGCGGTTTACGTAGACCTGGTTGTTCTGCATCCACGTCGCCCACAGCTTGCCGGTTGAATCCTTGTCGATCACGAGCGTCTCGGTGCTGTAGTCGTTGATGGGGACGGGGAAGCCGGCGTCGAGCGAATACGTGCGCGTCGCGCTGGAGTAGCTGTAGCGGTAGAGACGGCTGGGGTTCGCGGCTGTCGGCGTCTCGCTAAAGACGTGGGAGGCGACGTAGAGGTGTGTGCCGTCCCAGAGGGTATCGGCGCGCGTATAGGAGCGGCCGTCGACCTTCACGCCCGTGTCGATCCACCTTTGCGTCGAGAGGTCGAGCCGGAAGATGTGAAAGTCCAGGGTCACGGTGTCCCACATGTTCGCCCACCAGAACCCGTCGTTCCACCACAGCTTGCTCTCCGGTTTCGACCCCGTCGGCGTGCCGGTGCCGCTGTAGGATTGATCGCGGAACCCGACATCTGCGCTCGCCGCAGGTACCAGAGTCCCTGCGCCTGCGAGCACGAAGACTGCTGCGAAAACAGCAGCCAAAACCGAAGGACGACCTGGTTTTCTCACCTCGCAACCCCCATTGCCGTAAGAGGCCTTCCGACCTGATATTGACTGTTCGATTCGCCGGGATCCTCGCCGGCGTCAAGCTCTCGTAATGCCAGCGCTGCAGCCGTCATGATGACGAACGTCGCCATCGTAAGCCCGTAGAACGAAGCCTGAACGAGTGCGGCGAGAATCGAGGCGTGGGCCCAGAAGCCAGTCGTGGAACGGATTCTCCGTGTTCGAAAGAGCGTGTGAACGAGCCACCCCAGGTACAACACGAGGCCTGGAAATCCGTGCGAAAAGACGAGGTAGAACACCTGTCCTTGTGTCCCGGCGGACTCGAGATAGCGCTTGCTCTCGGCAGGACGTGGGGCACCATACCCGAGCAGAGGAGAATGTGCTGCGCGCTGGAACGTCTCGACGTAGAGTGCCTTCCGGACTGGGTTGCTGTGCTGGTGCGCAAAGCGCTCCATGATCAGGTGAGACAGCGGTGTTGAGATGACGACTGCGGCGGCAATCACGACAGCGGTCGCGAGTCGTGCCAGAGCACGGATGTTGTTTCGATTCGCGAAGCGGAAGGCAGCATAGGTGACAGTGACGAGAAGACTGAGCCATAGTCCACGGTTCATCGAGATGATGGCTGGGACGAGTGCGAGGATAAGCGCCACCGTCAGTAACTGCCGCCACCGGCGGGAGCGAGCTCCTTGAATGGCACATAGCGCGAAAGGGGTTAGGAGGCCTACTGCGGAACCCCAGCCATTTGTATACGTAAAGAAAGTATGCGGACGCCCGAGCGGATAACCGAGGAAGGTCTGTACCGACGCAAAGCTCGCCGTGACCATGTCGTGGACGAAATCGTTGCTCATCAAAGACTCAGGAATGACGTGCGCCGCAGGCGTCGTGAAGGTGACATTCGGAAAGAAGATCCCCAGAAAACCACCGACAATGACGATTAGCCAGTAGCCGGCGAGCGCGTTCACGACCGCGGAAGCTGGAATGCGCCTCGGCGATGCGTTGTAGAAGTATAGGAAGAGCACGGTTCCTGAAGCGTAGGTCAAGAACCGAAAAGTAAATCCGACCATGCGTCCGCCGGAGTCGATCTCGAGCGCCGACGCGAGCATCCATGCGAGGAAGACGAGCCAGATGCCGAATCCACGTGGGATCCGCAGGCGCTCCGGGTAGAGAAGAAGCGACAGCAGTATCGGGAACGCGATCACGGGCCAGATGAAATGGCTGAGGCCGAGAACCCACCAGAGCGGGATCGCGAGGAAGAGCGCGTACGCCTGCCAGCCCTGCGGGAGAGACAGCTCGCGAAGCCAGATCCGGCTTGGACGCCTGTCGAAGGCGATCGCGCTCATGCCGTCGCGATAGTGGAGGTCGGAGTCGCCATCGTGGAAGGTCCGTTTGCCGCGCTGCGCCGTTCGGCGACGCACATCGCCGCCGGTACGTCGTGTGGCGCGTCGACTTCCGCCCATTCTCCGGGTTCGATTGCGGCGATGCGCGAGTCGACGTTCCTGCAAATCCGGCTGTAGACGTCCTCGTAATAAAGGTGTGTCGTGCCGGCCCGCAGCGCCTCGTCGGCAGCGGCCACGTACTCACGTTGCGCAACCGGAGCGAGTGTCGAGATGCCGACGAACTCGCCGAAGGCACGTTCGGGAGGGATGCCCTTGCTCAGACGAACGACCGACCCGTGCTCCACCTCGACCTTCATCGCCTCCGCGTCGTTCACGCCCTGCTCGACGAGGAGACCGAGCGCGGCCGCCGAGACGGCGATCGCGGCCACGACTGCCGACTCCAGGAACAGGACGTCGCAGTTCACGATCAAAAGGGTGTTCCCACCGGAATCCTCGATCGCGCGGCGGACGCTGTAGAAGTTGTTGAGGTCGTCGAAGCGGTCGTTGTGGACGAAAGCGCACTTGAGCGGCGCATCTTCGAGGTGGGCGCGCACGTCGGCGGCACGGTGACCGGTGACGAGGACGGCGCGTCGGAAACCCTGCTCTGCGAGCGCGTCGATGCAGTAGTCGACGAGCGCTCGTCCTCGGATGGAGAACAACGCCTTCGGCGAGCCGCCGAGCCGGGATCCGATGCCGGCCGCGAGGATCACGGGGAGCAGCGGCGGCTCGCGTCGGTTCTGCGGCTCCATCGACGCGTTCAGGCCTCGCTTCGTGCTTCTCGCGAGGGGGCGATCCAAGCGGACTCGATCAGCTCGTCGATGAAGTCGGGGTCGGCAATGATCGCGGACGAGAGACGGCTGTGGCGTTCGGGGCGGACGAGGTGGGCCATCTTGACCGCGCGGGCGGCGTCGTCCGTTGCGATTCCGAGATCGGCTGGATACATCGGCGCGCCCGTAGCTCGCAGCAGCTCCACCACGGGGTTCAGGTCGGCCGCGTACAGCCGAACCGCGAGCACGGAGCCGACTCCGACCTGTTCACCGTGCGTGCCGCTCCCTAGGCCGAGCAGGTCGAACGCGTGACTGATGAGGTGCTCTGGGCCGCTGCACGGCCGGCTCGAGCCGGCCAGCGTCATCGCCAGCCCGCTCAGGACGAGGCCGTGGACGAGGCTCTCGATATCCTCGGCGACCAACTCGGCGTCCCGCGAAAGCAGGTGGCGGCGGCCAAGCACGAGCTGCGCCGCCGAGCGCGCGAGGAGCGCCGCGTAGTGGTCGTACGGCTCGTCGCGGAACTGGTGTGCCCATAGCCAGTCCTCGACGGCGATGACATTGGCGGCGAGATCGGCCATCCCGCTCAGGAGCGTCGGCCGGGGCGCGTGTGCGATTACGTGCAGCGGCACGACGAGTGCCGCCGGCGTCCGGGCGCCGTAACTGCTCGCGCGGGCGTCGCCCGGCCCGCGCAAGACCGCGACCGGCGAGCAGATTCCGTCGTGGGTGGCCTGCGTCGGGACCGAGATGAAAGGCAGGCGTCGACGAAAGGCGGCGAACTTGCCCACGTCGAGGGTCTGACCGCCGCCGCAGCTGACGACCACGTCCGCGCCCTCAGCGGCGATCGCTCGTTCGAGCATGTCGACCTCGTCCAGGAGCGCCCCCGACGCCTGGAAGAGCGCACACTCGAACCGAGGCCGGCAGTCGATCGCAAGCGAGCGGCCGATCAGCTCCCTCCCGGTCCGCCCGAAGACGAACAGCGGCCGTCTCACCTCGAGCTGATCCAGCGTCCCGACCAGCTCCCGCGCGGTCTCCTCGTGAGAGTGGGCGAACGCAAGCGTTACCGGCACCTCCGCCGAGCGCGCGCGGACGTCGTGCCCCTGCACGACGCCTTCTCGATTGTCTGTCACCCGCATGGTCTAGTACGCCCTGCGTGCCCTGAGAAGCGCCGCGGCCATCTCGGTCTCCGCGATTCCCATGGGTGAGGCCAGCTCGGTCTCCACGACCACGTCGAGAGCCGAATTCGGACTGCGTTCATCGGTTGCGGACGCCGCCGCCGCGGCCGCCGTTTACCGCAAGCTCGTCCGTCCGCCGTGCGACGTCACGTTGCTGACGCACAAACGGCGATCGTTCAGCCGATCGGCTGGATCCGATCTCGTCCTCGAGCTCGGCTCCGGCAACGACGTATCCCAGCACCCGTGCACGGGAGGTCTCGAGAACGTGTCGCGCCTCGTCGAGCGCGGGAAAGGTGAGGACCTTCACGCGGAAGACGAGCAACAACTCGTCGACGTGCGCCGTTAGCGCCGTCGCCACGCTTCCCGCAAGGAGGGCTGGCGCATCGACCACGATCAGATCGGCCGCGTGCCGCAACTGGAACAGCACCTGTGCAAGCGCGCGGCTGCCGACGAACTCGGCCGGCACCAGCGGACGCGGTCCAGCTGGCAGCACTTTGAGAACGTCCGTGACGTCGGCGCGGCCGTTTCCCCGGTTGCCGTTCTCGGCGCCTGGCGATCCGTCCCCGGTGATCGGCACGTTCACCAGCGCCTCTTCGAGCGTCGCATAACCGAGGGCGACGTCGGTTAGCCCGGGTCCCGACGGCAACCGGAAGAGCTCCGCAAGGGATGGCTTGTAGAGGTCGAGGTCGACGGCGATCACCCGTATGCCGGACCGGGCGAAAGCGAGCGCGAGGTTGGCAACGGTCGTGGACTTGCCCTCGCCTGCCACCGCGCTCGTGACCATGATCGACTTTCCGACGCCGCCAGCCGGCTGTTCGCCCGATTCCCGCGTGCGCGTCGCCTCCAGGAACTCCAGGTTGGTGCGAAGCACGCGAAACGCCTCCGCGTGCGAGCTGTTGGGGTCGCGGGCCATCGCGAAAGTCCGTACGCGCGTGATGGAGCGCGGCGGCGGCGGGATTCGCGCTAGCCTCGGGAGGTCGAGCACATCGTCGAGCTCGTCGGGCCTGCGGACGCGCGTGTCGAGCCCATCCCGTACGAACGCGACTACGAGGCCGAGAATCAATCCGATCGCGAGGCCGATGACACCGTTCCGCACGGGCCGCGGCTCAACTCGTTGCGCGTCGGACGATGTACTGACGACAGACGTGTTCCCCGTCTGCAGGGCTTCCATCGTCCGTATCTGCTGTCGCGTCGAGACGAGGTCTTCGTACTGCGTCTGATTCGGCTTGCCCTTCTCCTCGAGCTGGGCGATCTCTTGTTCGACTCCGCGCCGCGCTTTCTCGAGGGCCGCCGTGTCCAGCTCCTTTCGGTACGCCGTGAACTGTCGCGCGTATGCCGTCGCGAGCCGGGCAGCGAGCCGCGCGTCGTGGTCGCGGACCGTGAACACGAGAAGGTCGGTGTCTCCTTTCACCGTCACGTCGGACGAGTCGAGCAACTGCTGAGGCGTCCGGTCGTGGAGCCCGACGCGTCTGAGCGCGCGCGCCGCGACCGTCGGAACGGACGCTACGTTCGCTTGTGTGAGCGCCAGCGTTTCGGGCGCCCGGCCGCTTTGGCCGCTGCCCGGTACGCCGATCAAGCTGGCTGCGAGGTCCTGCCGGCTGAGCAGTACCTCGGCCGAAGCGGAGTACAGCGGCTCCTGTCGCAGCGAGAACGCCACCTGCTCGGCCGTCAGAAAAAGCACGATGGCCAGGATGAGCCACCGACGGCGCCGAAGGACTTGGACGTAGTCGCTCAGTGTCGCCGCGTCGCTACCGCGCCCGCGCCTCATTCGAGGTCTCCGGGGTTCAGCCGTGGCGCGTCCGACGAGCTAAGTCGCCGGGTCACCAATCGATGCCGCTTCTCGAGTCGGGTCGCCGCAATGCCGCACGCTCTCTTCTACCTCTACCGGCGCTCCGCCGGTTTGACAATCGTCCTGACGAGCCCCGTAGTTTACGCCTCCAAGACGGCACCGCAAGGTCGTGGTAAGCCCGGCCTTTTCGGAGGTTTTGCGCGGACGCCGAAACGAGGTCGTCCACCGGCGCGATCGCCTTCAGCGTCTTGCCGTAGGGTCGCTACGCTGCGGCGTCTGCAAGTTCGAGCATGCCCACGTCGAGTGACCCGAGACGCGCGAGACGGAGGGTGCCTCTGTCGGTCGTGATGAGGAGGCGAGCGCACCGGTGCACGGCGGCGAGCGCGCCGAGCGAGAGCCGGCCGGCGAGTTCGACTGCCGCCGATTCCGCGCATGCCTCGTGGCCGAGCCGCGTCGCTCGCACGTCGGCCGGTTCCGGCGCCCGTCCCGCCTACATCACCACCTGCCCTTGCCGGGCCTCGACCGCTTCCCGAATCGCCGCGAAGAAGAGCCGGGCCGACTCCTCCCAGGTCGGGCGGCTGCGAGCGCGGCGCTTCGCCGCCGCACCCAGCCGCGTCCGCTCGTCCTCGTCGACCGCAAGTCGAGCGAGGACGTCGGCGAGCGCGTCCACGTCGCCCGGCTCCGCGAGGAGTGCGTCACGCTCGTGCTCGGCGAGGTACGGCAGGTTTCCGGCCCGCCAGCCGACGACCGGGAGGCCGACCGCCATCGCCTCGCCCCAGACGGTGCCGTACGGCTCCCGGTAAGCGGGGAGCACGAAGACGTCGGCCGCGCTGTAGAGCGCCGCGACCTCTTCGCGCGCGAGACGCCCGTATACGACGACGCGTCTCGCCAGGTCGGGTTGGGCGAGACGGGCCCGCACTCGCGCCGCGTAGCGGAGGTCGACGGCGTCGTCGCCGACGAGGTGGAGGGTCCCCGCCTCCCGCGGGAGGCGCGCGAAGGCCTCGAGGAGCTCGAGGATCCCTTTCCGCGGCAGCCAGTTCGCGACCGTGAGGAACGCGGCGCCGCGACCGCCGCGGAGGTCCGGACATGGCCCCGGTGGGGGCGAAGCCACGTCCCGGCCGGGAGGGACGACGCGGATCCGCGACCGCTCGTATTTCGCCTCCACGAGCTCGTCGGCGAGGTGCTCGCTTGCGACGAGAAGCAGTTCCGCGCGTCGCCAGGCCAGCCCGTCGAGCGGCGCCTGCGCCCGAAGACGGGCCCCCCCGTGGTCGATCCCGCCGGGCGGCTGATGGAGCACGCCGACGAGCGGCGCGTCGAGCCGACGCGCGGCGAGCGCGGGGGCGGCGTACGCCGCCGCGATCGAGTCGAGGAGGACGGCGCTCGCTCCAAGCTCCTTCGCGCGCCGAAGGAGGGCGGCGCCGCGAACGACCGGGAGCGGGAAGGGCCACTCAGGTACGGAGAGGAAGACGATTCGGGCGGCGTGGCGCGCCGCGGCGTCCGCCATCCGTCGGTGGTAGAGGTAGCCGCCGCTCACGCGGCGCGGATCGCCTAGCGTGACGAGTGGGAGAACGAGATGCGGGTCGTCCAGGTCGCTCCGACGCTCTTCGGCCCCGAGGGGATCTTCGGAGGGGGTGAGCGTTACCCGCTCGAGCTCGCCCGCGCCCTTGCGCGCCGCGTCGACTGCCAGCTCGTGAGCTTCGGGCCTGCGGCTCGCTCGTGGCGCGAGCCGAGCGGGCTCCGAGTCCACGTCCTTCGCTCCCTTGCCTTCGCCGCAGGGCATCCCGCGCATCCGCTGGCGCTCGGACTCGGTCACGCCGTCGCGAGCGCCGACGTCGTCCATACGCACCATCTGCGAAGCGCGCCGAGCCGGCTCGCCGCGGTGCACGCACGCATCCGCCGGCTGACGACGGCGGTCACGGACCACGGCCTTCCCGGCGGCGACTGGGCAGGTCTTCTCCCGCGGCTCTTCGACCGCTTCCTCACGGTGTCCGCGTATTCTGCGCGCGACCTCCGCACGCCCGCTTCCCGGACGCGCGTCATCTATGGAGGCGCCGACCCCGATCGCTTCTCGCCCGAGCGCGACGCCTCTCGCCGCGGCGTCCTCTTCGTCGGGCGGCTCACGCCGCACAAGGGCGTCGACCGCCTGATCGAGGCACTCCCGGACGAGGCTGACCTTCGCGTCGTCGGATCGGCGGGTCACGATCCCGAGCTGCCCGAGCGCGAGTACCCGAACCTGCTTCGACGGCTTGCCGAAGGCCGCCGCGTGCAGTTCTTCGGTGCCGTCTCGGAATCGCATCTACCCACGCTTTACCGCCAAGCGCAGGTCCTCGCGCTCCCGTCGGTGCACGAAACCTGCTTCGGGCGCATGATCGCCGTCTCGGAGCTCCTCGGCCTCGCCGCGATCGAGGCGATGGCGAGCGGGACGCCCGTCGTCGCGAGCAGGATCGGGGGGTTACCGGAGGTGGTCGAGGACGGCGTCACCGGCTTCCTCGTCGAGCCGGGGAACGTGGACGAGCTCCGCGCGCGGCTCGCGCAGCTCCTCGCCGACCGCTCGTTGGCGGCGCGACTCGGGCGGCTCGGGCGAGAGCGCGTCCTCGAGACGTTCACCTGGGACGCGTGCGCGGAACGCTGCCTGGCCGCCTATTCGGAGCTCTCGGCGACGGAAGCGCGGTAACCCCCGAACGCCGTCGGCGACTCCCAGACCCGGACGGCGAGCCTCTCGCCGCCCGCCTCGCGGATGGCGTCCGCGAGCGTTCGGTGGAACCAGCGGGCGAGGATCTCGACCGTGACCGCTTCCGCGTCCGGCGGGCGGATCGTGTCGAGGTCCTTGCCCTCGAGGGAGCCGACGGCGTCCGCGAGCGCGGCCTCGACGAGGTCGAGGTCGCACACCATCGCGCGCTCGTCCAGGGAAGCTCGCTCGACGACGACCTCGATGCGGTAGTCGTGGGGGTGCAGGTCTCTTTCGGGCGGCGGAAGCCAGGGGATCCGGTGGAGCGCGCGGAGCGGGCGCGACGCACCGATCTCGAATCCGCCGCTCACGCGTAGGCGAGCGCGACGTGGACGAGTCCTTCGTCGCCGCGGTCTAGAGCAGCGTACGCCTCAGGCGCGCGCTCGAAGGGAACGGTGTGCGACGCGAGCGGGGAGAGCGGCAGCTCCGTGAGGAGACGCCGCGTCGTCTCGAGCCGCCGCTTCCGGTCCCACCGCCCGGCCCGGCTCCCGAGCGTGGACACCTGGCTGCTTCTGATCTCGAGCCGTCGGCGGTGGAAGGCGCCGCCCAGCGGGATCGTGACGCGTTTCACCCCGTACCAAGACGCGACGAGCGCGACGCCCTCGGAAGCGAGAAGAGCGAGGCGCTCCCCGAGGACGTCCGGGTTGCCCGTCGCCTCGACGAGGACGTCCGCGCCGCGGTCGCCCGATGCTTCGCCGACCGCGTCGTCGAGCTCCTCCGGCGCGACCGCGTCGAGTCCGCAGGCGACCGCCGCCTCTCGCCGCCACCGCTTGGGGTCGCTTCCGACGACGGTCGCTCCGCTTCGCGCGAGCAGGATCGCGGCGAGGAGCCCGACCGGGCCGAGACCGAGGACCGCGACGACCTCGCCGTAGCGGACGCCGGCGTCGAGCACGAGCTGGAGCGCTGTCTCGACGAGCGGGAAGAGGGTCGCCGTGCGCGCGTTCACGTGCTCGACCGGAACGACGTCGCGTGCGGGGACGACGAAGCGGTCCTGGTGGGGGTGGAACGCGAAGACGCGGGCTCCCTCGCCGACGTTGCTTCGCGAACGCTCGACCGTTCCGACCACGCTGTAGCCGTAGGTGAAGGGGTACTGGAAGGTGCCCGCGAGGGCGCCGAGCGTCTCGTCGCGCGGCAGGCGGGAGTCGAGCTCGCCGCGATAGGCGAGGAGCTCAGTGCCCCCGCTCACCCCTGAGAAGTCGGCACGGACGAGCACCTCGCCCGCCTTCGGTTCGGCGAGGGCGACGTTTGCGAGGTCCACCCGGTAGGGCGCGACGAATTGGACTGCGCGCGCCCCCGCTCGGGTCTCAGCGACCGGCCGCACGGCAGTAAGGTAACCGCCCCGTGTCGGTTTCCGAGGTCGCGAAGCTTCCCCTCGGCACGAGCTTCGGAGAGTTCGAGCTTCGCGCCTTCGAGGTTCCCTCCGGCCGCGTCTACCTCGCGCTCGTCCGCGGGGAGCTCGGCGACGGCCGATCAGTTCTGACGCGCGTCCATTCGGAGTGCCTGACGGGCGACGCCCTCGGATCGCTTCGCTGCGACTGCGGGACTCAGCTTCGGGAGGCGGCCCGCGCGATCAGCGCGGAGGGGCGCGGCGTCCTCGTCTACGTGACCGGCCACGAGGGACGGGGGATCGGGCTCGTGAACAAGCTCCGGGCGTACATGCTGCAGGAGAACGGCGCGGACACGATCGACGCGAACGCCCGACTCGGCTTCCCGCCGGACGCGCGCGACTACGACGTCGTCGCGCGCTGCCTCGAGCGGCTCGGGGTCCGCTCCGTGCGCCTCCTCACCAACAACCCGGGGAAGGTCGAGGCGCTCGCGCGTGCGGGGATCGCCGTCGACGAGGCCGTCCCGCTCCAGACGTCGCCGCACGTCCGAAACTCTGCCTACCTGCGGGCGAAGGAAGCGCGGCTCGGGCATGTGGCGCCGGCGGGGGCGCCCCTGGACGGGAACGCCATCGGCGAGGCAACGGACGTGGGCCCGCTGCTCGGCGGCTCGCCCGCGCCCGCCTGGCGGCCGTTCGTCGTCCTCAAGTACGCGCAGACCGTCGACGGGCGCATCGCCACTCGACACGGCGACGCCAAGTGGATCTCGGGCGAGCCCGAGCGGCGGATCTCGCACGCCCTTCGGGCGGCGTGCGACGCCGTCCTCGTCGGGGTCGGGACGGCCACCGTCGACGATCCCGAGCTCACCGTCCGGATGGTCGCGGGACGCTCGCCGCTTCGTGTCGTTCTCGACTCGACGCTTCGCTTGGCTCCCACGGCCCGCGTCCTCGACGACCAGGCGGGGACGATCATGATCACGACCGCCCGCTCGAGCGAGGAGCGGCGAGCCGCGCTCCGTGCCCGGTCGGTCGGCGTCCACGTTGTCGACCCCGGCCCCCGCGGCGTCGAGCTCGCCGCTGCGCTCGCGAGACTCCGGTCGGTCGGAGTTCGCTCGCTCCTCGTCGAGGGCGGAGCGCGGGTGATTACGTCGTTTCTCGGCGAGAAGCTCGTCGACCGCCTCGTCGTCGCGATCGCGCCGACGATCATCGGAACCGGGATCGACGCCGTCGGCGACCTCGGCATCGTTCGAGTCGCCGAGAGCCTGCACCTCACGAATCGATCGGTCCACCTGGCGGGCGACGACCTCCTCGTCGCCGCCGACGTCGAGTGACCTGACACCGCGGTCGATGGAGTCGGCGATCCTCGTCCGCCACGGGGAGAGCGTCTTCAGCGCGCGCGGGCTCGTGAACGGACGGATCGACGTCCGCTGCCCCTTGAGCGAGCGAGGCGTGGCGCAGGCCCGAACGCTCGCCACCGAGCTCGCCGGTGAGGAGATCGAGCTCTGCGTCACTTCCGCGTTCGAGCGAACGCGGGAGACGGCGGACATCGTGCTCGCGGGAAGAGCCGTTCCGCGCCTCATCCTGCCCGAGCTCAACGATCCGCTCTACGGGCGCTACGAGGGAGGGCCGCTCGCCTCGTACGTCGATTGGGCCCTCACGAGCGACTCGGCCGCAGAGCCTCTCGGTGGCGGCGAGTCAAGACGGGACCTCGTCGCTCGCTATGCAGCTGCGTTCCGAACGCTTCTCGCCCGGCGCGAGGGCGTCGTCCTCGTCGTGACGCACTCGCTCCCGATCGCCTACGTCATGCTTGCGCTCGCCGGGCGCGACCCCGCTCCGCGCGTCCCGGTTGTCGAACACGCCACGGCGGCGCGGTTTCCGGCCGCCGACCTCGAGCGGGCCGTCGCGCGGCTCGAAGCCTGGTGCGCTGCGCCAACGTGGTAAGCGCGGGCCCTGCCCGGCGAGGAGCTCGCCGGCGGCGCCGACGACCGCCTCGAACGCGATCCCGGTCACGCACGCGGGCTCGAGCGAGGCGCCGCAGGGAGGATGCTCGAGCGTCCCGCACGGGCTGCACGGGAGGCCGACTCGCACGACTCGCACGCGCTCGGGCGGAGCGAGCGGCGCGAAGAGGACCGGATCGCCGGGTCCGAAGAGAGCGACGACGCGCGTGCCCATCGCGGCCGCGAGGTGGAGGGCGCCGCTGTCGGTCGTCACGACGAGGCGAGCGCGCCGATGGACGGCGGCGAGCGCGCCGAGCGAGAGCCGGCCGGCGAGGTCGACCGC
>JALZGN010000170.1 GCA_030861005.1 Actinomycetota bacterium | reverse complement strand
GCCGCAGGCGACCTCTGTAGCTCGGGCGGCGGCTGCAGCAGGACGGCGTCACTCGTCCTCAGCATCGAGCCGACCGCCGTCCTGACCCTCGGCGATAACGCCTACCCGAACGGGTCGGCGGAGAACTACGCAAACTATTACGCCCCCAACTGGGGGAAGTTCCTGACGATCACCCACCCGTCACCGGGGAACCACGACCACCACGTCGACGGTGCGGCCGGTTACTTCGGCTACTTCGGCGCGCTTGCGGGACCGGCGGGACGGGGGTACTACAGCTACGACCTCGGCAGCTGGCACCTGATCTCGCTCGACTCCGAGCTCTCTCATGGGAGCGGATCGGCGCAGGAGGTCTGGCTTCGCCAGGATCTCGCCGCGACACGGCAGCCCTGCACACTCGCCTACTGGCACCGGCCTCGCTTCTCCTCGAGCGCCGTGCACGGCTCCGACTCGAGCTTCGCGCCGTTTTGGCGGGACCTCTACGACGCGAACGCCGAGATCGCACTGGGCGGCCACGACCACCTCTACGAGCGATTCGCCCCGCAGACGGCGAGCGGAGCAGCCGACTCCGGTCGCGGCATTCGCCAGTTCGTCGTCGGAACCGGCGGTGCCCCTCTCTACTCGTTCGCGTCCCCGCTTCCGAACAGCCAGGCGAGGGACAATGGGCACCTCGGCGTCCTCAAGCTGATCCTCCGTCCGAGCTCGTACGAGTGGGAGTTCATAGCGGTGGGGGGGAGCGTGATCGATTCCGGTCGCGCCGCCTGCCACTAGGCGCGTCCGCCGACCGCCGGAGGCAAGCGGGGACGAGGGGCGACGGCCTCAGTGGGGCTAGCGGCCGGCGTAGCGGCGGGTCGTCCGGCGGCGGTGACGCGCGACGATCCTCGACCTAGCGCTCACCGAAGCCGGCAAGGCTCCCCGGCCTCCAGCGCGAGGAGGGCGCGCTTCCGCTCGAGGCCGCCCGCGTAGCCGACGAGGCTTCCCGTCGCGCCCACGACGCGGTGGCAGGGAAGGACGATCGGGATCGGGTTCCGGTTGAGCGCGCCGCCGACCGCCCGGGCGGCACGCGGCTTCCCGATCCGACCGGCGAGGGAGCCGTACGTCGCGAGCTCGCCGTAGGGAACGCGCGCCAGCTCGGCCAACACCTGGCGCTGGAAGGCGGGAAGCGAAGCGACGTCGACCGCGACGTCGAACGAGCGGCGGCGTCGCTCGAAGTAGTCGTCGAGCTCGCGGCGGAGCTTCTCGAGCGGCCGTGGCGAGCGAAGGACGCGCGGCCCGTGCGCATGTGCGAGCGCGTCGAGCTCGGCTTCCGCGTCCGGGTCGTACGAGATCCGGCAGACGCCGCGCTCCGTCGCGGCGACGAGGAGTGGGCCGAGCGGCGAGTCGGTCAGGTCGAAGGCGACGTCGAGAAGGCCCTCGGCGGCGGCGTTCGCGCGGAAACGGTCATCGAGCATGTCTGGAACGGTCATCGGATCCCCTTTCGGCGCAGGCGGCGGACGCCCGACGAGGCCGCCTGGCGGGCGGCGTCCTCGGTCGACCCGAGCGCGGACGCGATGTCGGCGTAGGCCAGGTCGTAGCCGTAGCGAAGGACGACCGCGGCCCGCTCCGTTCGCGGCAGCTCTCCAGCGAGGTGCTCGAGCTCGGCGTAGGCGGGCCTTGCATCGGTCGCGGCGAGCTCCGGGAGGTCGGCGGCCGGCCGGTCTCGACGGCGCTCGTCGAGCGCGACCCGGGTTGCGATCGTGAACGCCCATGCGCGCAGGTTCTCGGCGTGACGAAGTCGGGCGTACGCGCGAAGGGCACGGAGGAATGTCTCCTGGAACGCGTCCTCGGCGGTGCCGCGCCCGAGCAGGCGGACGAGATAGCGGTAGATCTCGTCGCGATGCGTCTCGTAGAAGCGCTCGAAGGGCGGGGTCGGCATCGACGGCATCATCGTCTGGAACGCGGCTGGCGGCCCGGATGTGAGACGTTCCGGGAGAAATGCGCGTCGGAGTGGTCGGACACGTCGAGTGGATCGACTTCGTCGCCGTCGACCGGGTGCCGGGGCCGGGCGAGATCGTCCAGGCAAAGGAGACCTGGGGCGAGGCGGCCGGCGGCGGCGGCGTCGCGGCCGCCCGCCTCGCGGAGCTCGCCGGCTCGGCGACGCTCTTCACCGCGCTCGGCGACGACGAGTTCGGCCGCGCAGCGGCGGCCCAGCTCCAGGATCTCGGCGTCCGCCTCGAGATCGACTGGCGGGCCGACCAGCAACGACGCGGATTCTGTTACCTCGACGACGAGGGCGAACGGACGATCACGCTCCTCTCGGAGAAGCTTCGCCCCCGCCGCTCGGCGCCTCTTCCCTGGAACGACCTCGCCACGTTCGACGCCGTCTACTTCACCGGCGGTGACGCCGAGGCCGTCCGCGCGGCGCGGGCGGCACGCGTTCTCGTCGCGACGCCGCGCGAGCTCCCGACACTCCGGGAAGCGGCGGTCGCCCTCGACGCGCTCGTCGGGAGCGCGATCGACCCGTCGGAGCGCTACCGCGAGGGCGACCTCGACCCGCCGCCCCCGCTCGTTGTCTGGACGGAGGGCAGCAAAGGGGGCCGGATCGAGCCGGGGAGCCGGCGCTGGGACGCGCCCCCCGTGCCGGGGCCCTACCGGGACACCTACGGCGCGGGAGACAGCTTCGCCGCCTACCTGACCTTCGCGCTCGCGGAAGGGCGCTCGCCGGACGATGCCGTGCGCTTTGGGGCGGACGGTGCCGCCGAGGCGATCGCGCGCCGCGGCGCCCATGGGATCCACCGATAGCGTCCGTGTAAATGGGAGGACGTCCTTCCGTCCTCGCCCGACGCGAGGCGGCCGGCGTCGGGGCTGATTCGACGAAGGCTAGGGAGTCGACGCGCCGCCGGCCTCGGCGCGCTGCGTCCGTTCGCTTGCGTCGTGGGTCATCGTGGACTAGAGTGGGGGACAGTGGTCCAGTGAGGAGACAGAGGATTGCTCCTCGGCGAGTACGAGCACAGCCTCGATGACAAGAGCCGCGTCACCCTCCCCGCCAGGTTTCGGCAGGCATTCGCGGACGGCGTCTTCGTCGCCCGCGGCATCGATCCCTGCCTCGTCGTCTACCCTCCGGACGGCTGGAACCGGCTCGTCGAGGGGCGACTCGCCGGCCTCGATCCCTTCTCGCGCGAAGCGCGTCAGATGGGCCGGTTCCTCTTCGCCGGGACGATCGAGACCGAGCTCGACCGGCAGGGCCGCATCATGCTCCCCGCTGCGCTGACCGAGCACGCGCGCCTGAAACGCGAGGTCGTCGTGGCTGGTGTTCGCGACCACCTGGAGCTCTGGGAGCCGAGCGCGTGGCGGAAGGAGCTCGAGGAGGTGGAACGGAGTGCCGATCGTGTTGCCGAACGCCTCGTCGCAAGCCCGAGCTGACCACGTCCCCGTTCTCGCGGACGAGGTCGTGGAGGTCCTCGCGGTCACGCCGGGCGAAACCGTCATCGACGCGACCTTCGGCGCGGGCGGCCACGCGCGCCTTCTCTGTGCGAGCCTCACCGGGAAGGGGCGATTGATCGCGATCGACCGCGATCCGGACTCGCGCGCCTACTTCGACCGCTTCCAGCGCGAGTGTGCCGTCCCGGCGCGCTTCCTACGGGGCGACTTCGCCCTCGTCCTCGGCCAGCTCGCCCAGAACGGCGTCCGTGCCGACGCCATCCTGCTCGACCTCGGCGTCTCGAGCATGCAGATCGACCGTCCCGAGCGCGGCTTTTCCTACACCGTCGACGCGCCGCTCGACATGCGGATGGATCCGGCCGAGCGCCGCTCCGCGCGTGATCTCGTCAACGAGGCGGACGAGCGCGAGCTCGCGGATGTCTTGCGCCGCTACGGCGAGGAACGCTTCGCGCGGCCGATCGCGCGTGCGATCGTGCGCCGCCGTCGTGAGGCGCCGTTCGAGCGGACGTCGGACCTCGTCGAGACCGTGCGGGGGGCGATCCCAGCCCCCCGGCGCTTCGGCGACGGCCACCCGGCCAAGCGGGTTTTTCAGGCGCTTCGGATCGCCGTCAACGACGAGCTCGGCTCGCTCGAGCGCGCGCTCCCGGCGGCGGTGGCGATCCTGCGCCCAGGCGGTCGAATCGCGGTCGTCAGCTTCCACTCGCTCGAGGATCGGATCGTCAAGCGCTTCCTCGCCGCCGAGGCCCGTGGTTGCACCTGCCCACCCGATTTCCCCGTGTGCGTCTGCGGACAGGAACCGCGCCTTCGCCTCCTGACTCGGAAGGCCGTGCGGCCCACCCCGCACGAGGTCGCCGCGAACGCGCGCTCGGCCTCCGCACGGCTTCGCGCAGCGCGAAAGACGGGGGACTAGAGATGGCGGCCGCAGCTCCTGCCCGTGCGCGGGCCCAGCGGGCCGCCGCCGGGGAGCTCCGCCCGCGCACCGGCCGGGAGCACGAGCCGGCGCGGCGGCCACGCACGCGTCTCCGGCCGCGCGCCGCGGGAGGCGTCCTCTGGATCGCGCTCGTCGCGCTTCTCCTCGTCGGCATCGTCGCGCTGAACGTCGCCGTGCTTCGGCTGAACGTCGACGCGCAGGTCCTCGAGGCGCGAAAGGACCGACTGGTCGCGGAAAACGCCGAGGCCGAGTCGGAGCTCTCGTCGCTCGCCGCCGCGGCGCGGATCGAGGAGGTGGCGCGAGGGTCGCTCGGGCTCGTCGACTCCGTGGAAACGCACTACGTTCGGGTGCGACGAGGCCGTTGAGCCAGGCCGTCGTCGATCGCCGGATACGCCTCCTCGTCGCCGCGTTCGCGATCGCGTTCGCGGCCGTCCTGGTCCGGGCCGCCTGGCTCCAGGCGGTGCAAGCACGCTCGCTCGATCGCCTTGCGGCGAGCCAGCATCGCGAGACGATCGCCGTTCCCGCTCACCGCGGCGCGATCTTCGACCGGACGGGAGTCGGGCTCGCGATCGGCGAGCGGGCAACGAGCGTCTACGCGAACCCGCGGGAGATCAACGACCCCCGCGCGGTCGCTATCGACGCCGGTCGGGCGCTCGGCATCGCGCCCGCTCGCCTGTTTCCGCTCCTTTCGGATCGCTCGCGAGCCTTCGTCTACCTCGCCCGCAAGGCGGACCCGGAGCGGGTGAAGGCGCTTCGCCGCAAGGAGATCGTCGGCCTCGGCTTCTACCCGGAGGAGCGTCGGACGTACCCGCTCGGGAGCGTCGCATCCGAGGTCGTCGGGTACGCGGGCCTCGACAACCGCGGACTCTCGGGGCTCGAGCTCGCCCTCGACCCGATCCTGCGCGGCTCGGACGGAGGCAAGACCGTCGTCCGCGATCCCTTCGGCCACGCGCTCGAGGCCGTGGACGAGGAGGAGGAGCGCGACGGCGGCGACGTCTACCTGACGATCGACCAGACGCTGCAGCGCCAGGTGGAGCGAGTGCTCTCGGCGACGCGAGCGCGGTGGCGAGCGGCGGCGACGAACGCCGTCGTCCTCGAGC
>JALZGN010000313.1 GCA_030861005.1 Actinomycetota bacterium | reverse complement strand
GGGACCGCGTCGCCGGCCGGCGACTCGATTCCGCCGCTGCTCGTCGAGGACGCTCGCGTCGAGGTCGCGAGCGTGCGGGGCGTGCGGACGCACGCGCTCGCCGACTTCCTCGTCGGCCCGAAGCGGAACGCGCTCGCCTCCGACGAGCTCATCACCGCCGTGCTCGTTCATCCCTCACGCGCGCCGCAGACCTTCATGAAGGTCGGGCCTCGGAACGCGATGGTGATCGCCGTCTGCTCCCTCGCCGTCGCCGCCGACCGGGAACGTGGGGAGGTGCGGGCCGCCTACGGGTCGGCCGGCCCCGTGCCTCGCCTCGTTCGCTGTCCCCTCGACGAGGCCGCGTTGCTTCCGGAGCTCGTCGTCGAGGCGACCGCGCCGATCGACGACGTCCGCGGAACCGTCGCTTACCGCCGGCACGCCCTCGGGGTGCTCGCGCGGCGCGCCCTGGAGAGGTGCCTGGCGTGAGGATCGAGCTGACCGTGAACGGGGAGCAGCGCGAGGTCGACGTCTGGGCGGGGGAGAGCCTTCTCTTCGCGCTGCGCGAGCGGCTCGGGCTCCCCGGCTCGAAGAACGCCTGCGAGCAGGGGGAGTGCGGCTCCTGCTCGGTCTTCCTCGACGGAACCCTCGTCTGCGCGTGCCTCGTCCTCGCCGCGCAGGCGGACGGTCACGATGTCGTCACGGTGGAGGGGCTCGCTCGCGACGGAGAGCCGACCGCGCTCCAGGATGCGTTCGTCCGGGCGGGCGCGGTTCAGTGCGGATTCTGCACGCCCGGCCTCGTCGTCGCGGCGAGCGACCTCCTGCGGCGAAGCGCCGACCCGTCCGACGACGAGATCCGCGAGGCGCTCTCCGGCAACCTCTGCCGGTGCACCGGCTACGCGAAGATCTTCGACGCCGTGCGGCTCGCGGCGTCGGCATGAGCGCGCAGGTCCGTACGCTCGAAATCGGCCGCGTCGGGGAGAGCGTCCGGCGGGTCGACGGGATCCCGAAGGTCACGGGCGAGTTCGCCTACTCGAGCGACCTCTGGGCGGCCGGGATGCTCTGGGGTCGGACGGTGCGAAGCCCGCATGCGCACGCCCGCATCGTCGCGATCGACGGTTCCGAGGCGCTCGCTATGCCCGGCGTCCACGCCGTTCTCACGCACGAGGACGTCCCGGCCAAGAAGCTCTACGGACTCGAGTTCGCCGACCAGCCGGTGCTCGCGATCGACCGCGTCCGCTACTTCGGCGAGCCGGTCGCGCTCGTCGCCGCGGAGGAGCCCGAGCAGGCTCGCCGCGCGGCCGAGAACGTTCGCGTCGAGTACGAGCCGCTCGAGCGCGTCGTCGACATGGAGAAGGCGCTCGAGATGGAGGACCTCCACCCCGAGCGCCCGACCGAGGAAGCCGGGTACTTCCACGACCCCCGCCCGAACGTCGTCCGCACGATCGTGATCCGCCACGGCGACCCGGAGGCGAGGGGCGATGTCTCGGTGGAGGGCTACTACGAGCTCGGGATACAGGATCAGGCGTTCCTCGGTCCCGAATCGGGCCTGGCCGTCCCGGACGGGGAGGGTGGGGTCGACGTCTACGTGGCGACGCAGTGGCTCCATGTCGACCGGGCGCAGGTCGCGCCCTGCCTCGGCCTTCGTCCGGAGCAGGTCCGCATCCACCTGGCCGGCGTCGGCGGTGCGTTCGGGGGGCGGGAGGACGTGTCGATGCAGATCCACGGCGCGCTCCTCGCGCTGTACACCGCCCGCCCGGTCAAGATCGTGTACGGCCGCGACGAGTCGTTCGTGGGCCATGTCCACCGCCACCCGGCTCGGATCTGGATGGAGCACCGAGGGAACCGAGACGGGAAGCTCGTCTGCGTTCGCGCGAGGATCCTGCTCGACGGCGGGGCGTACGCGTCGAGCTCCACCGCCGTGACGTCGAACGCCGCCTCGTTCGCCTGCGGCCCCTACGCGGTCGGAAACGCGCTCGTCGAGGCGACGAGCGTCTACACGAACAACCCGCCCTGCGGCGCCATGCGGGGCTTCGGCGCGGTGCAGGCCTGCTTCGCGCACGAGGCGCAGATGGACAAGCTCGCCCGGGAGCTCGGGATCGATCCGGTCGAGCTCCGTCTCCGGAACGCGCTCGCGCCTGGCGACGTCCTCCCGAACGGCCAGCGCGTCCCGGGCTCGCTCCCCGTCGCCGAGGTGATCGAGCGCTGCGCCGCCCTCCCCGTCCCGAAGGTGGAGGAGCTCCCCCGTGACCCGCTTCGCCTCCCCGGCGGCTCTGGCAACACGACGCGGGGCGAAGGTGTCCGGCGGGGTGTCGGCTTCGCGGTCGGCTTCAAGAACGTCTGCTACTCGCACGGGTTCGACGACTACTGCTCGGCCCGCGTCCGCCTCTTCCGGGGGAGGGACGGGGAGCTCGCGGCCGAGGTTCACTGCGCGGCGGCCGAGGTGGGCCAGGGCGTGACGAACGTCGTCCTCCAGGTCGCGCGGACGGAGCTCGAGCTCGACGACGTCCGCCTCGCCCCGCACACGACCGCGTCCGTCGACTCGGCCGGCTCGTCGTCGGCGTCGCGAATGACCTGGATGGCGTCGGGCGCCGTCCAGGCGGCGTGCCGCGCCGCGCGCGAGGAGCTCGAGCGGCGGGGCGGCTCGCTCGCGGGGAGCGCCGAGATCGACGTCGAGCGCGTCTACCGCCATCCACAGACGTGGCCGCTCGATCCGGACAGCGGTCAGGCGCAGGGGGAGCGCGCGCACGTGGCCTTCATCTGCTCGGCGATGCGGGTCGTCGTCGAGGTGGACACGGAGCTCGGTCTCACGCGCGTGGTCTGGATCGGCACCGCCCAGGACGTCGGCCGCGCGCTCAACCCGCAGGCCGTCCACGGCCAGATCGAGGGTGGAACGGCTCAGGGGCTCGGGCTCGCGCTCATGGAGGAGATCCAGACGCGCGACGGGCTGATCACGAACGCGAGCTTCACCGACTACTTGCTCCCGACGACGCTCGACATGCCGCCGGTCGCAGCGGAGCTCGTCGAGGACCCCGACCCCGACGCGCCCTACGGCGTGAAAGGAGTCGGCGAGCCCCCGACCGTCGTCGCGACGGCGGCGGTCGTCGCCGCGCTTCGCGACGCGAGCGGTCGCGAGCTGAACCGCGCCCCCGTGCGACCGGACGACATCGTCGGGATTACGAGCGAACGAGCGTAAGCGCCGAGCCGAGGGCAAGGAGGACGAGCCCGAGGACTCGAAGCGGGCTGAGCCCGATCCGCTCGAGCCCGAAGAGCCCGAAGCGGTCGATCACCGCCGCCGCAATCAGGTTCCCGGCGATCACGAGCGAGACGGTCGTCGTCGTCCCGATCCGCGGCGGCGAGAGAGCGATCGCGAAGACGATGAGCCCGCTCATGACTCCGCCGAGCCACATCCACGCCGGCACGCGAAAGCCATCGCCGAGCGTCGAGGCCGTCTGGCGGGCGGCGAGCAGGACGGCGAGCGCGAGCGCGGTCGTGACGAGGCTCGAGAACGTGACGGCCTCGATGACGCCGATTCGCTCGCCGAAGCGCCCCATGACGGCCGCCTGGACACCGCCCCCGAGTCCCGCCATCACGCACACGAGCACGGCGAGCGCGCTTCCCGTCCCCACGAGTCCTCCTTTCCCGAGAGACGCGGGCGAAGCTATACGCTCCGGCGCGTCGATGAGGCGGGAGCCCGCATGAGCCAGCCGGCGCGGCCGGAAGCGGTCGACCCCGCCCGGCTCGGCTTCCAGAAGCTCGTCTACGAGAAGGCGCCGCCCCGGGCGACGATCACGCTCAACCGGCCGGAGATCCTGAACGCGTTCGACTTCCAGATGCTTCGCGAGCTCGCGCGCGCCTGCGAGGACGCCTCCTACGACGACTCGATCCGCGTCGTCGTCCTGACCGGGGCGGGGCGCGCGTTCTGCGTCGGCGCCGATCTGAAGTCGTGGGCGGACGAGTACCTCGGAAAGCCGAACGAGTACTGGAAGTGGTTCGGGGCGTTCAAGGACGCGCACGACCGTCTGCGCGAGATCGGCAAGCCGACCGTCGCCCGCATCAACGGGATCTGCGTCGGCGGCGGGAACGAGCTCCAGATGGCGTGCGACCTCGCCGTGATGGTCGAGGGCGCTTTCATCCGCCACGTCGGCCCCGAGCACGGATCCGTGCCGGCCGGCGGCGCGACCCAGTGGCTCGCCCTCTTCGTCGGCGACCGTCGCGCGCGGGAGATCGTCCTCATGTGCGAGGAGATCCCGGCCCGAAAGGCGGGGGAGTGGGGGCTCGTGAACTGGGTCGTTCCGGCCGCCGACCTCGACCGGAAGGTCGACGCCGTTGTCGAGAACCTCGTCCGGAAGCTCCCGCAGACCACCCGCTACGCCAAGCAACACCTGAACTTCTGGAAGGACCTCGCCTGGCACGAGACGATCAACCACGCGCGCGACTGGCTCGCGCTCTCGATGGCCACGGAGGAGCCGCAGGCGGCGGTGCGCCGGTTCGTCGAGAAGCGTGGCTCGTAAGACTCGCAGGTGGCCCCGGTGAGCGGCGACGCGCTCGTCCTCGTCGAGCGGGAGGAACCGATCGCGGTCGTCACGCTCAACCGGCCGAACCAGCTGAACGCGCTCTCGGAGCCGCTCATGGAGGAGCTCGTCGAGCGTCTCCTCGAGCTCGACCGCGAGGAGGCGATCCGGTGCCTCGTGCTCGCGGGCTCGGAGCGCGCCTTCGCCGCCGGCGCCGACATCGCCGAGCTCGCCGAGGCGACCGCAGTCGAGCTGCTGTACGCCCGCCGGGTCGAGCGCTGGGACGCGATCCGCCGGTTGTGGACGCCGCTCGTGGCCGCGGTGTCCGGGTTTTGCCTCGGCGGCGGGAACGAGCTCGCCATGAGCGCCGACCTCATCGTCGCCTCCGAGACGGCGCGCTTCGGCCAGCCGGAGACCGGGCTCGGGATCCTCCCCGGCGCCGGCGGGACGCAGCGCCTGACGCGCGCGGTCGGAAAAGCGAAGGCGATGGACGTGATCCTGAGCGGCCGCTTCCTCGACGCGCGGGAGGCGGAGCGCGCGGGGCTCGTCGCCCGCGTCGTCGCGCGCGAGGCGTGGCTCGAGGAGGCGAAGCGCGTCGCGCGCGAGATCGCGTCCAAGGCCCCCGTCGCGCAGCGCCTCGCGAAGGAGGCGGTAAACCGTGCGTTCGACTCGACGCTCGAGCTCGGACTGGAGCACGAGCGGCGGCTTCTCTACCTCGCCTTCGCCTCCGAGGATGCGCGGGAGGGCCTCGCCGCGTTCGGGGAGCGGCGCCCGCCCGATTTCCACGGCCGCTGACGTCGGGACGTAGGCTTACGCGCCGTGCCGGAGGTCGAGACGAAGCGCGAGGGCGCGGTGCTGACGCTCACGCTGAACCGGCCCGAGGTCCTGAACGCCTTCGACGCCCCGATGCACGCGGCGTTCGCCGCCGCGCTCCGGGAGGCGCGCGACTCCGAGATCCGCGCTGTCGTCGTGACCGGCGCCGGCCGCGGCTTCTGCGTGGGGCAGGACCTCCGGGAGTTCCGTGACGGGGCGGGCGACGTCGCCGGTCGGCTCCGCGCCTCGTACCACCCGAACGTCCTCGCGCTTCGGGGGCTGGAAAAGCCGGTAATCGCCGCGGTGAACGGGCCCGCGGCGGGTGCCGGGCTCTCTTTCGCGTGCGCGTGCGACCTCCGGCTCGCCTCGGAGGCGGCGACGTTCGTCCCCGCTTTCATCGACGTCGGCCTCGTCCCCGACTCCGGCGGCACCTACTTCGTGACGCGGCTCCTCGGCTACGCCCGCACCTTCGAGTGGCTCGCCTCCGGCCGGCGTCTGAGTGCCGCCGAGGCGCACGCCTGGGGACTCGTCTCGGACGTCGTCGGGCAAGACCGCCTCCGCGACCGCGCGGCGGAGCTCGCCGCCTCGCTCGCCGCCATGCCGACCCGCGGCATCGGGATGACGAAGCGGCTGCTCGACCGAGCGACGACCGCGCCGCTCGAGGAGCAGCTCGAGTGGGAGGCCGAGCTCCAGGCGGCGGCCACGAAGACGGAAGACTTCCAGGAAGGCGTCGCCGCCTTCCTCGAGAAGCGAGAGCCGCGCTTTCGCGGCCGCTAGGCGGCTAGTCCTCCTTCGCGCACGCGCGAAGACCGAGCCGGCGCGCGAGCGCGTCAGCCTTGCGCTCGTTCGCCGTCGCCGCGCTTGCGAGCTCCTGGACGCGCGTCGCGTCGTCCGCTCGCGCGGCGTCGCCGATCGCCGCGATGCTCGCGACGTTCTCGTCGTTTCGCGCGAGCCAGCGGTCGACGTCGCCCTCGAGCGTCTCCGGAGGCTCGAGGGCGCGGAGCTTCGCGACGCCCTCGCGGGCGATCGGAAGCGCGCGCGCGGCCAGCTTCCCGAGCTCCTCGATGCTCGCCGGGTTGCCGAGGCGCGCGAGGCGCGCGTCGTAGTCGGTGCAGATCGCATCGGCTCGGCGAATGAACTCCTCGCGCGAGAGGCGACCGTCGCCGCCTCCCCCGCTGCACGAGGCCGTCGCGGTCGCGAAGGCGGCGAGCACGGCTGCGAGCCCTGCGCTACGCGGAGCGGTCACGTGGCTTGAGCTCGACGACGAGGTCGCACTCGAGCGCGTCCGCGATGCGAAGGAGGGTGTCGATGCGCGGGGGGCGCCCACCCGCCTCGAGGCGCGCGATCGCCGACTGTGTAGTTCCCACGACTGCTGCCAGCTCGGCCTGCGAGAGGCCGCGCGCCCGGCGCTGGTTCGCGACGCGCTCGGCGATCTGGGCGAAGAACCACCCCCTCTCGGCCCCGGCGATTCGCTCGCGAAGGCGCGCCAGCGTTCGCGGGCTTCGTGATCGGCGCCGGCTTCGGTCTTGACTCATATCGCAATCGTGATATATAGCAAGCTAGAGATAAAGCTCCGACGACTGGAGGGCGTCGAATGGTTGCATCCGTCGAGGAGAGGCTCGCTGCACTGGAGGGCGACGTTGGCAGGATGTCGGAACGTCTCGCCCGCGTCGAGCGCGGCCGGGGCGTCGCACCGGGCCCGCGCCGGGGGGCCGGTGAAGGGGCGGCGCGACCGGCGCCGTCCGCACCTCCGCCCTCGACCCCTTCGAAGCCGGCAAGCGGCGTCCCGGGGCGGATCGTTGCGCTCCGGGCCCCCGCGCGGTCGGCGCTCGACCTCGAAGACCTGCTCGGCGGACGCCTGCTCGCGCTCGTCGGCGCCGTCGCCGTCCTGATCGGGCTGGCCTTCCTCGTCGGGCTCGCGATCGATCACGGCTGGATCGACGAGCGACTGCGCGTCGCGCTCGCGTTCCTCGGCTCGGGGACGCTCCTGGGCGCGGGCGTCTGGCTCGTCGAGCGGCGCGGACGGACGCAGGCCGCGCTTGCCGTCGCAGGCACCGGAGTCGCCGGGCTCTTTCTCTCGCTTTGCGCCGGGAGCGGCCTCTACGGGCTCACGCCGACGGCGCTCGCTCTCGCGGGCGCGATTGCCGTCGGCGCCGTTGGGGCGTCGCTCGCCGTCCGGTGGGACACGGGCACCCTCGCCGGCCTCGCGCTGGTCGGAGCGCTTGCCGCTCCGGTCTTCGTCGGCGCCTTCCCGAGCGTGCAAGCGATCGCGTTCCTCCTCGTCGCCTCCGGCGCTTCGGCGGCTCTCCTCCTCTGGCGGCGGTGGGAGTGGCTCCGCCTCGCCGTCTTCGTCCTCGCGAGCGCGCAGGTGGCCGTCTGGGCGCTCGCCGACGATGCCCCGCTCGCGCTCGTCCTCGCCGTGCTCGCCCTCGTCGGCGCGCTCACGGCCGTCGCTGCGCTCGGATACGAGGTGCGCGTTCCTCGGGTCGCGCTGCGCCCGTCGACCTCGCTCCTCGTCGCCGCCAACGCGCTCGTCACCGGTGGGATCGGCTACGTGGTCCTCGCCGGCGAGGAGCATCCCGGGAAGGCGGGGGCCTGGATGCTGGGCATCGCGCTCGCCCACCTCGCCGCCGCGCTCATGATGCGTCGGGCGGCGCGCCAAAGCCGGGACGTCGCGCTCCTCCTCGGCGGCGTTGCGCTCACCGCGGCCGACCTCGCGCTCGCGCTCCTCTCCGA
>JALZGN010000297.1 GCA_030861005.1 Actinomycetota bacterium | reverse complement strand
GATCAAGGGTCAGCTTGTAGGCGGGCCTCCGCGCCTCCGGGAACGCCGCGACATCGGTTACGCGGCCGACCGCGAGGTCGAGTCGCTCGAACTCGTCCCAGGTCGCAGGCATGCCCGGGGATTTCCGAATCGGGCAGCCGGTAATCCCAGGCGCGTGGGGCGACCGGATCGCGGAGCCGTGGGGCTCGCGGACACCGTCCACCGGCGGCGAGCGCGGGCGAGGCCGCTCAGGCGGGACGCGATCGGGATCTTCTCGCGGCCGTGATGCTCTGCCAGGGCGAGCGAAGGATGTAGCGGAAAAGCGGTGATCGCGCCGCGCGGCCGCGTCTCCCAGCGGCCGCTTGACTCAGGCGACCGCGGTCGCGCCGACGAGCGTCTCGTAGCGGCGCGCTACCTCAGGCCAGTTGACGACGTTCCACCACGCCGCGACGTAGTCGGGACGGCGGTTTTGATACTTCAGGTAGTAGGAGTGCTCCCAGACGTCGAGCCCGAGGATCGGCGTCTCGCGCTCCATGATCGGCGCGTCCTGGTTCGGTGTCGACGTGACGCGGAGCGCCGAGCCGTCGTGCACGAGCCAGGCCCAGCCGCTTCCGAAGCGATTCACGGCCGCGGCGGAGAACTCCTCCTTGAAGGCGCCGAACCCGCCGAACGCCTGCTCGATCGCCTCGGCGAGCGCGCCGTCGGGCTCGCCGCCGCCTTCGGGCCCCATGATCTGCCAGAAGAGCGTGTGGTTGTAGTGGCCGCCGCCGTTGTTGCGAACCACGGTCCGCTTGTCCTCCGGGAGCCGGTCGAGGTTCGTCAGCGCCTCCTCGACTGACCGCTCGGCCCACTCGGTGCCTTCGAGGGCCGCGTTCGCCTTGTCGACGTACGCCTGGTGGTGCTTGTCGTGGTGGAGTCGCATCGTCTGCTCGTCGATGTGCGGCTCGAGCGCTCCGTAGTCGTACGGCAGCGGGGGTACTTCGAACGGCATCTCTCGCCCCTCCTTTCCGAAGGCCGCCCGTCCCGGTCAGTACGTGGGCGTCCCTCTCCCTTCGTCGGAACGATCCACTCCCTCGTCCGATTCCAGCGGCACGCGCTCGGCCTCGAGGAACTCGCGCTCGTCGGCGCTCGGCGCGTCGCCTTCGTCCACCTTCCCGGCAATCTCGTCGAGCGCTTCTTCCGGGTCACGCTCACCCATCGGCACCTCCTCGCTCGCTCGTCTCCACCGTTTCCGCCGCCGGCGGCGCGAAAACCCCGAACGGGTGACGCGGCGCGCGCCGAAGGCGCGGACAATCCCGAAGGCGGTCCGCATGCTTGACTCGATCCCCCTCAAGCGCCCACGGCTGCGGAGGCCTGGCCACGTCGCGACCTTCGGTCTCGTCAGCCTCGTCCCGATCGTCGTCATCGGCCTCGTGCTCGCGCACTTCCTGCAGGCGCAGGTGCGGGCGCGGGCGCTCCAGCAGGCGACGAGCGCGACATCACTGATCGCGCGGGTCGGGATCCAGCCGCGCCTGACGCGCGAGGCGATGGAGGAGGGGCTTTCGATCATTCGCCTCACCGACCTCGATGTCGCGATCCAGACCGGCCCCGGGGCGGACATCGCGCGCGTGAAGATCTGGAACAAGGATCGCGAGATCGTCTACTCGGACGACCACAGCCTGATCGGACGGACGTTTCAGCCCTCGAAGGAGCTCGAGGAGGCCTTCGACGGCGAGGTCGGGTCAGAGATCTCCGATCTCGACGACGCCGAGAACCAGGGCGATCAGCGGCTGGGCGAGGTGCTCGAGGTCTACGTCCCCTTCCGGTTCGAAGGGTCGCGGGAGCCGGACGGGGTCTTCGAGGTCTACCTCCCGTACGGGCCGATCGCGGCTGCCGTCGCCAAGGACACGCGGACGCTCTACCTCCTCCTCCTCGCCGGCCTCGCCATCCTCTACGGGGCGCTCTTTCGGCTCGCGCTCGGCGCCTCCCGGCGGCTCCGCCGCCAGGCGCACGAGAACGAGCAGCAGGCCCTGCACGACGCGCTAACCGGCCTCCCGAACCGCACCCTTTTCCGCGATCGTCTCAACCAGGCGGTCGCGGCCGCGCGGCGGGAAGGGCACGAGACGGCCGTCATGCTGCTCGATCTCGACCGCTTCAAGGAGGTGAACGACACGCTCGGCCACGCGTCGGGCGACCTCCTCCTCACCGAGCTTGCACGGCGTTTGTGCGAAGTCGTCCGCGAAAGCGACACGATCGCGCGTCTCGGCGGAGACGAGTTCGCGCTCCTCCTCCCGCGTGTCCACACGAGCTCCGACCCGGTCGAGGTGGCGGAACGGATCACGAAGGCGCTCGACGAGCCGTTCATCCTCCAGAACGTCCCGATCGCGGTCGAGGCGAGCATCGGGATCGCGATCTTCCCCGAGCACGGCGCCGACGTGGACACGCTCCTCCAGCGTGCCGACGTCGCGATGTACGCGGCGAAGACGAATCACGGCGGGTACGCGCTCTACGACGC
>JALZGN010000292.1 GCA_030861005.1 Actinomycetota bacterium | reverse complement strand
CCCCGCGCCTGCGGGACGCCGGGCGGACTGGACGCTCTCCCGGGCAGCCTGGACGATCGCCTCCACTGTCTCGTGGACGGCCGCATCTCCGTGGCCCGCTGCGCCCAGGAGCTGCTCGGCTCCCATCTGCGCTCGCTGCACGATCGCGTCCGCCTGCGCCCGGGCCCATTCGAGGGTCTGCTCGACCTCGGCGCGCGTCGCGTTCGTGAGCTCGGTCGCCTGGTGGCGGGCCTGTTCGAGCAGGCGCGCGCCGGATGCCTCGGCCTCGCGGAGCGCCTGCGAGGACTCCCGGTTCGCGGCGGCCAGGATCTCGCGCGCCTCGTTTCGCGCCGAGTTCACGATCTCGATCCGCTGCCGCTCCGTCTCCTGCCGAATGCGGACGGTCTCCGCCTCGTGCTTTTGCAGCTCGACCTGGCGCTCTCGAATCTCCTGCTCGGCGCGCGCGATCTGCTTCGCCGCCCCTTCCTGCGCGTCGCGCTCGATCGTGTCCGCGAACTCGGCCGCTGCCCGGACGAGGTGGAGCGCGTCCATTCGGATCGCGTGCCCGGTCGGCTCGGAACCCGAGCGCGGAGCCGCCTGGAGGACGCGGAGCTGCGCCTGCAGAGCCGTCACGTGGCGGCGGAACGAATCGAACGCCTCCTCGACGCGGGCGGGGTCGTAGCCCTGCTCCGCGATAGGCAGGTCCTGCACCTGCGGAAGCGCGGTCAGCGCCGGCGCGGCTGGGGCCCGGCGCGGCTCTTGCGTTGGCATGGGACGACCTCCTCGTCCGGCGGCTTCGTCAGGGACATATTGCTAGTGATCGGCGAGGACGGCAAACAGGCTTAGCCCCTTCGTCGAACCGCGATTCCGAGCTCGCGGAGCTGCTCCTCGGGGACCGGAGTCGGCGCCCCCGTCATCGGATCGGACCCGCTCGATGTCTTCGGGAAGGCGATCACCTCTCGGATGTTCGATTCCCCTGCAAGAAGGGCGAGGAAGCGATCGAGCCCGAGCGCAAAACCGCCGTGCGGCGGAGCGCCCATGCGGAGGACCTCGAGGAAAAAGCCGAAGCGCGCCTCGATCTCGGCGTCCGAAAGCCCGAGGAAGCGAAAGACGCGCTCGAGGAGCTCCGGTCCGTGGATCCGAATCGAGCCCGAGCCGAGCTCCCACCCGTTCCAGACGAGGTCGTACGCCTGGCTGACGACGGTCGCGGGGTCGGACTCGATCCGGCCCTCGTCGCCGGGAACGACGCCCGTAAAGGGATGGTGCGAGAACGTCCAGCGGTCCTCGTCCCGGTTCCACTCGAAGAGCGGGAAATCCGTCACCCAGAGGAACGCGTCTCCGTCGCGCGGGAGCCCGAGCTCGTCCGCGACGTGGATCCGAAGCAGGCCGAGGACACGGGCGGCGAGGCTCGGCTCGTCGGCGGCGAAGAGGACGGTCGATCCGGGCGGCCCGGCGACCCTCCGCAGCTCGTCCTTCGACAGGAACTTCGCGATCGGGGAGCGAACCTCGCCGGCCTCGTCGTAGACGAGGTAGGCGAGTCCCTTTGCCCCCCACTCCTTGGCGCGCTCCTCGAGCGCGGCGAGCTCGGCGCGCGAGAGGGCCTGGGGGACGGTCAGGTAGCGGACGGCAGGCGCGCTCGCGAAGACGCCGAACGCCGAGTCGCGCGTTGCCCCGGTCGCGTCTTGGATCTCGAGGCCGAAGCGCACGTCCGGTTTGTCGGAGCCGAACCGCGCCATCGCCTCGCTCCACGGGAGACGCGGGAACGGGCGCGGCGGCGGCGTCCGCTCGAGCGCCTCGAACGACGCGGCGACCGCACCCTCAAGGACGGAGAAGACGTCCTCGCGCGAGGCGAAAGAGAGCTCGACGTCGAGCTGGCGAAACTCGAATTGGCGATCGGCCCGGAGGTCCTCGTCTCGCCAGCACGTCGCGATCTGGTAGTAGCGGTCGAGGCCCGCCACCATCAGGGTCTGCTTGAAGAGCTGCGGCGACTGCGGGAGGGCGAAGAAGGTCCCGCTCTGCAGCCGGACGGGTACGAGGAAGTCCCGCGCCCCCTCGGGCGTCGATTTCGTCAGGCTCGGCGTCCAGACGTCGATGAATCCAAGCGAGTCCATGTGCCGGCGGATCGCGGCGACGACGGTGGACGAGAGCTCGAGGTTCCGCAGCATTCGCTCTCGCCGTAGGTCGAGCCAGCGGTAGCGGAGCCGAATCCCCTCCTCGACACCCTCCTCGTCGAGCTGGAACGGGAGGGGTGGGCAGCGCGAGACGATCTCGAGGCGGTCGACCTGGAGCTCGACGTCACCCGTCGCGATGTTCTCGTTCACCGCCTCCGGCGCGCGGCGGGCAACCTCGCCCTCGGCGCGGAGGACGAACTCGTTCCTAACGGCGTGCGCGGTCTTGATCGCCTCCGGCGCGCGCTCCGGGTTCACGACCAGCTGGCAGATGCCCGTCCGATCGCGCAGGTCGAGGAAGACGAGCCCGCCGTGGTCACGGCGCGCGTCGGCCCAGCCGGCCAGCGTGAGCCGCCGGCCGACGTGCTCGCGGCGGACGTCGCCGCACATGAAGTCCCGCCATTTCGTCACGCCTTCCCGTTCTTTCGTGACGGTTCGCGAGCGACGCGCGCGAAATTCCTCGCTAGGCTCGAAAGCGGGTGGTGGGCCGGGGTGCCCCACGACGATGCGTTCTTGCGCATCATCGGGCCCGCTCGAGGAGGTGGCGCTCGAGCTCGTCGGCCGGAACCTGGTCGTGGGCACCCCCGCGCTCCCATACTTGGGCTCGCTCGTCAGCGCCCTTGTAGATCACGGTGTAGCGCGCCTTCAGCCGACCCGCCTGGGTGAGCTGACCCTTGAGGGAGCGCGCGGCGTAGTCCGTCTCCGCCGCGATGTTCGCGGCCCGCAGCCGCGCGAGAAGTGGCAGGACGTCGTCCCTCTGGCCGCTCTCGTCGAGCGCGATGAAGACGTCGACCGACGGGCGCTCCGCGTCCGCGTCGCGCGAGAGGACCATCCGCTCGACGCCGGCCGCCCACCCGACACCGGGCGTCGGGGGGCCGCCGATCTCCTCGATCAGGTAGTCGTAGCGGCCACCGGCGCAGATCGTGCTCTGAGCCGCCTCGAGCGCGTCGTTCACGAACTCGAACACGGTGCGGGTGTAGTAGTCGAGGCCACGGACGAGCGTCGGTCGCAGTTCGTACTCGACCCCGTATCGGTTGAGGTACGCGAGCACCGCCTCGAAGTGGCGCCGGCACTCGTCGCAGAGCGAGTCGCCGATCCTCGGCGCGTCGGCGAGAACGAGGGCCACGCCTGGGTTCTTCGTGTCGAAGACCCGAAGTGGGCTCGTCTCGGCCCGCCGGCGTGCGTCCTCGTCGAGCGAGTCCCACCGCTCACGGAGGAACGCGCGGAGCGCCTCGATGTACCGGGGGCGGCAGCGCCGGTCACCGATCGAGTTGATCTCGAGACGCGTGTACCGAACGCGCGCCCTGCGAGCGATCTCGGTGAAGAGCTGAATGAGCTCGGCGTCGACAGCGGGGTCGTCCGAGCCCATCGCCTCGAAGTCGATCTGCCAAAACTCGCGATAGCGGCCCTTCTGCGGCGCCGAGTAACGGAACATCGGCCCGATGAGGAACATCTTGACCGGCTGCGGCTCGCGGTGGAGGCCGTGCTCCAGGTAGGCCCGCGCGATCGGCGCCGTCGCCTCGGGGCGAAGCGTGAGCGAGCGTCCGCTCCGATCCTCGAACGTGTACATCTCCTTTTGCACCACGTCCGAGCCGGATCCCGACGTTCGCGCGAAGAGGTCGGTGTCCTCGAAGGTGGGCGTCACGATCCGCCGGTACCCGTAGTCGGCCGCTGCCGACTCGGCGGTGCCGATAACCGCCTCGCGGGCGGGCTGCTCGGCGGGAAGGACGTCGAGGGTGCCGCGCGGCGCTTCGACCTTCACCGGCGCGCGGTGCGAAGATCCGCGAGGAACGGATTCGCGGCGAGCTCGTGCCCGAGCGTCGTCGGCGGGCCGTGCCCGGGGTAGACGAGCGTCTCGGGCGGGAAGCGCTCGGCGAGCATCGAGACCGACGCGAGGAGGGCTTGAAAGTCGCCCCCCGGCCGGTCGGTGCGGCCGACCGAGCCCGCGAAGAGGAGATCTCCCGAGAAGAGGCAACCCTCGGCGGCATACGCGAGGTGTGCCGACGCGTGGCCGGGGATCCGAAGCGTCTCGAACGTGATCCCCGCGAGCACGAGGGTCTCGTCGCCGGCGAGGACGACCTCGGGCGTGTACGGCCGAACGGTGATCGCGATCCCCGGCGGGATGAAGTCGCCGACGCGCTCGAGACGCTCGCGGTCGTCCTCGGCGATGTGGACGGGAGCGCCGGTTCCCTCCGCGAGGTCGGCGACCGCGGCGACGTGGTCGACGTCGGCATGGGTGATCAGGATGGCGACGCAACGGGCCCGGCGCCCCGCGAGCTCGAGCCTGATCGCCGCGGCGTCGAAGCCGGGATCCACGACGACTGCCTCGTCCGCTCCCGGGTGCCGCACGATGTAGCAGTTGACGGGGAAGGGCCCGACGGGAAGTTGCGCGACATCCAGCGGCATCAGGCGGTTGAGTGTAGCCGGGCGCCGTTACACTCCCGGCCGGCCGTGCAGACCTGGAGGCTGCCCGAGATCGTGACGCCGGAGGGAAGCCGCTCGCCGGTCGTCCTGCTGAGCGAGAACGAGGCGCGCGCCGTCCTGATCGGCCTCGAACCGGGCCAGGAGCTCGGCGACCACCAGGTCAAGGAGCACGCCTGGATCGTCGTCGTCGAGGGTTCGGCCCGGATCGGCTCCGCGGCCGACTCGGTCGAGGCTCCGGTAGGAACGCTCGTGCACTTCGAGCCCGACGAGCGGCACTTCGTCGCGAGCCAGGAAGGCGCGAAGCTCCTCCTCCTGCTGGCGCCGTGGCCCGGCGAGGGCCACTATCGCGGTTCCGAGGAAGGGCCCCGCTCGAGCTCTCGCTAGCGTCCGCGTCTCGCGCTGCTACCGGCTTCGTCGCTCGGCGCGCTCACGTTCGGCCCGACGCGAGACGGTTCGGTAGACGATCGTGTCGACCAGGTAGCTGAACGGGATGAAGAACGCAACCAGGACCAGCGTGTTGACGACGACGGCAACCGGGCTCGCGTCGCCGTTCATGACGTAGACGAAGATCGCCATGATCGGCGCGAAGATCGCCGCCCTCCGCAGGACGCGCGCGAGCGTCGGCTTCTGCAAGGGACGACCGCGCCTGTCGACGACCGCGCCGCGTGAGCGGGCGCCGTTTTTTCGCTCCTCGCGACCGTCCTTCGCATCCCGCGCCCGCTGGAGCCGAACCTCACCCTCGTCGGTCTCGACGACGTACTCGTACTCGTGCCGCTGGAGCTTCGCACGCCGGCGACGCTGCTTCCGCGAAGGCACGAGAGGATTATGCCGCTCGCACGGGCACCCGCCCTCGATCTCGCGTCCACTCGACCGCGCCGCCCTTGACGACGACCGCGACGTCGGCGCCGGCGAGATGGTAGGCGAGGTAGCGCCAGTCGGGCGCCTCGAGGAGAACGAGGTCGGCTTCGTAGCCCCGCGCGACGCGGCCGATGCGGTCGGCGCGACCGAGCACGTGCGCCGCGTTCACGGTGCACGCGGCAAGCGCCTCGGCCGGCGTCAGTCCGAGTTGCGTGCAGGCAAGCGTGCAGACGACGGGAAGGCTCTCGCAGAAGGCGCTCCCCGGGTTGAAATCGGTCGCAAGCGCGACGGCCGCTCCCGCGTCGACGAGCGCACGGCCTCGCGGCATCGGCCGCGCGAGGAAGAGCGCCGCGACCGGAAGCAAAACCGCCGTGACCGCACTCGCCGCTAGCGCGCGAACGCCGTCGTCGCCTGTCGCCTCCAGGTGGTCGACGCTCCGGGCGCCGAGCTCGATCGCAAGCCCCACCCCGCCTGCCTCGGTGAACTGATCGGCGTGCAGGCGCAGCGCGAGGCCGGCCGCGCGGCACGTCTCGAGGTAGCGCCGGGCCTGGCCGACGTCGAACGCGCCGCGCTCGAGGAAGACGTCGGCCGCCTCGGCGAGCGGAGCGGCCTCGGGCAGGAGGTCGCCCAGCACGAAGTCGAGGTACGCATCCGCGTCTCCGAACTCGGCGGGGACTGCGTGGGCGCCGAGCCAGGTGGGAACGCCGCCCGCTGCCGCGACGGCGCGAAGCTGCGCGAGCTCCGTCTCGCGGTCGAGCCCGTAGCCCGACTTGGCCTCGAACGTCGTCGTCCCGTGGGCGAGCATCCACCCGCGGTGTCGCTCGACCGCAGCCCGGAGAGCGTCCTCTCCCGCTCCGCGCGTCGCCGCGACCGTCGAGAGGATCCCGCCCCCCGCCGCGTGGAGCGCCTCGTACGTCGCCCCCGCCGCGCGCAGGTCGAACTCACCGACGCGATCGCCTGCGAAGCAGGCGTGCGTGTGACAGTCGACGAGGCCCGGAACGACGGTCCGGCCGCGGCCGTCGAGCTCCTCGACTTCACCCGCGAGCGGCCGAAGGCGCCGCATCGGTCCGACGTCCGCGATCCGCCCGGCACGGCAAACGACGTAGGCGTCTTCGAGAACGTCGACGTCGCGCAGCGTCCGACCACGAAGTGGCGCATCTCGGCCGCTCGGCGAGACCGCCTGCGCGAGGTCGCGGACGAGGAGCGTAGCCACGCGACGTCAACCGTACCGCGCGTTCCTCGGCCCCCAAGCTCGATGCGCTCGCCGTCCGCCCCCGCGGCTCGCGTCGCGCCCGGGTCGCCGTTTCCGGCTGCCGGGGTTCCGCCTCCCCGGCGACTTACATCTCGAGGCCGGGCAGGGGGAGTTCGTGCTCGCGAGCGGTGGCGTACGCGTCCTCGTACCCGGCGTCGGCGTGCCGGATGACCCCCGTTCCGGGGTCCGCGGTCAGCACCCGCTCGAGGCGCTCCGCTGCGTCGTCGCTCCCGTCCGCGACGACGACCATGCCGGCATGGATCGCGTTCCCGATCCCGACGCCACCCCCGTGGTGAACGCTCACCCACGTCGCCCCCGCGGCCGTGTTCACGAGCGCGTTCAGGATTGGCCAATCGGCGATCGCGTCCGAGCCGTCTCGCATCGCTTCCGTCTCGCGGTACGGCGAGGCAACTGAGCCGGCGTCGAGGTGGTCGCGGCCGATGACGACCGGGGCGCGCACCTGGCCAGAGCGGACGAGCTCGTTGATGGCAAGTCCCGCCTCCGCTCGGGCGCCGTAGCCGAGCCAGCAGATCCGAGCTGGAAGCCCCTGGAACGCGACACGCTCGGGCGCAAGCACCAGCCATCGCTGGAGGAGGGCGTCGTCGGGAAAGAGATCCGCGAGCATCGCGTCGATCGCCACGATGTCGCTGGCCTCTCCCGACAGCGCCGCCCAGCGGAAGGGGCCGATGCCGCGACAGAAGAGCGGCCTGATGTAGGCCGGGACGAAGCCCGGGTATGTGAATGCGTCTTCGACTCCTGCCTCGCGCGCCTCCCCTCGTAGGTTGTTGCCGTAGTCGAAAACATAGGCACCCGCTCGGACGTACCCGAGGAGGGCGCGGACGTGCGCCGCGATCGACTCCCGCGCCCGGCGGAGGTACTCGCCGGCGTCCGAGACGCGAAGCGCCGCCGCCTCGTCGACCGTGAGCCCCGCGGGGACGTAGCCGTTCAGGGGGTCGTGCGCTGCCGTCTGGTCCGTGACGAGGTCGAAGGGCTCGCCGCGGCGCGCCAGCTCGGGAACGAGCTCGGCCGCGTTCCCGAGCAGGCCGACCGAGATCGCGCGGCGCGCCTGGGCCGCCACCCGGACCCGCGTGAGCGCCTCGTCGAGCGACTCCGTCGCCTCGTCCAGGTAGCGCGTCTCGAGCCGGCGGCGGATCCGGGCCGGGTCGACCTCGATGCAGAGGATCGCCGCCCCCGCCATGGTCGCGGCGAGGGGCTGCGCGCCGCCCATCCCGCCAAGCCCCGCGGTCAGGATCGTCCGCCCGCTCAAGTCGGCAGATCCGAAGTGCCGCTCGCCCGCGGCCGCGAACGTCTGGTAGGTCCCCTGCAGGATTCCCTGCGTGCCGATGTAGATCCAGCTTCCGGCCGTCATCTGGCCGAACATCGTGAGCCCGAGCGCCTCCAGACGGCGAAACTCATCCCAGGTCGCCCAGCGCGGCACGAGGAGGCAGTTGGCGATGAGGACGCGCGGGGCGGCGGGATGAGTTCGAAAGACGCCGACGGGCTTGCCGCTCTGGACGAGGAGCGTCTCGTCCTCGCCGAGCGTGAGGAGCGAGCGAACGAGCGCCCGCAGGGCCGCGGGGCTCCGCGCCGCCTTCCCGGAGCCGCCGTACACGACGAGCTCGTCGGGCCGCTCTGCAACCTCGGGGTCGAGGTTGTTGAGGAGCATGCGAAGCGGCGCCTCCGTCTGCCACGAGCGCGCGTTCAGCGCCGTTCCCCGCGGCGCGCGGATCGACGAGAGGTCGCCGCAGAGGTTCTCGACGGTCGTCTCGAGCGAGCGGACGCTCACCGAAGCGTCCCCACTTCCGCCTCGACGGCGGCGACGAGCTCACCGGAGTGGATCGCGCGAGCGACCCGCTCGATGTCCGCTGCGAGGGAGCGATCCTCGGCGAGCGGCGGGGAGAGCTTGCGCACCGCGTCGTGCGCCGCACGCGTCCCGGCGCCCGGCGCGAGCGGCGCGAGGAACTCGACTCCCTGGGTGGCGGCGAGAAGCTCGATCGCCAGCGCGCGCTCGGAGTTCGCGATCACCTGCCAGCACGTGAGCGCGGCCGCATTTCCCATCGAGACGTGGTCCTCCTGGCCCGCGCTCGTCGGGATCGAGTCGACGCTCGCCGGATGCGCGAGCACCTTGTTCTCGCTGACGAGCGCGGCCGCGACGTACTGCGGGATCATGAAGCCCGAGTTGAGCCCGCCATCGGGCGTCAGGAAGGCGGGCAGCCCCTCCGAGAACGACGGGTTCGTCAGGCGCTCGACTCGCCGCTCCGAGATGTTGGCGACCTCGGCGACCGCCATCGCGAGGGCGTCGAGCGCGAAGGCGAGCGGCTGGCCGTGGAAGTTTCCGTTCGAGACGAGCTCTCGCTCTTCCACGAGGACGATCGGATTGTCCGTCGCGGCGTTCAGCTCGACGGCGACCGTTTCCTCGGCGTACGCCACGAGGTCGCGGCTCGCCCCGTGGACCTGCGGAGCGCAGCGGAGGGAATACGCGTCCTGCACCTTGTCGCACCACCGGTGTGCCTCGACGATCGCGGAGCCGGAAACGAGGCGGCGCACGTTCTCGGCCGACGCGACCTGGCCCGGGAACGGCCTGAGCTCGTGGAACTCCGGGCGAAACGCGGCCGGTGATCCCTGGAGGGCCTCGAGCGAGAGCGCGCACGCGATGTCCGCCGCCTGCGCGAGCCGACGCGCCCGAACGAGGGCGAGCGCGCCGATCGCGCTCATGAACTGCGTCCCGTTGATCAGGGAGAGGCCTTCCTTCGCGCCGAGGTGCAGGGGCTCAAGCCCGGCGCGCTCGAGCGCCTCGCTCCCGGGCACGAGCTCGCCGTCGATCCGAGCTTCCCCCTCGCCGACGAGCGGGAGCGCCAGGTGGGCGAGCGGCGCGAGGTCGCCGGACGCGCCCACGGAGCCCCGGCTCGGCACGTACGGGACAACGCCCGCGTTCAGAGCTGCGACGAGTGCCTCCACAGTCTCCAGCCGGGCACCGGACGTCCCTTTCGCGAGTGCGTTCGCGCGCAGGAGCATCGCGGCCCGAACGACCTCGTCGGGATACGGCTCCCCGACGGCGCACGCGTGGCTCCGCAGGAGCCGCACCTGGAGCTCGCCGGAAAGCTCGGGCGGGATCGTCCGCTCGACGAAGCGGCCGAAGCCGGTGTTGATGCCGTAGGTGTGCTCACCGGAGGTGCGGCTGGCCGCCTCCTCGACGACGTCACGCGCCGCGCGAACCTGCTCTCGCGCGTCGTCGGCGAGGCGGGTGGGCAGGCGTTCGACGGCGACCGCCCAGACATCGTCGACCGTGAGGTCGTTTCCGGTGAGGGAGACGGTCTCGGTGACCGCCATGCGGCAAGTCTAGTTCCGCCCACTTGGCGAGCGCGCGCGACACCTCCCGCCGTGACCGTGCGAGCGCTCGGGTCGCCGGTATGTGAAGACGCTCTGATCCGATCAGGGATCGAGGAGGCGAAGCTCGAGGACGTGTCGCTCGTCGAAGCCGTCCAGCCGCAGGAACGACCCGGCGGCGGCGATCGCGGCGCCCGCGGGCATGAGGCCGACCAGCTCGCTTCCGACGACGCCGACGCCGTGCGCGGTCGCCTCGTGCACGATCGCGGCGACGATCTGGTGGAGCGGCGCCGCCTCCCACCTGGTCACGTTCATGCTCACCTGGACGAGGCCGGCGCCCGGCAGCTCGAGTCCGAGTGCGCGGACGCCGGGGAAGCCGCCGTCGCGCTCGCGGACTACGCGCGCGATCGCGCGGGCGACGCCGACGTCGCGGGAGCGGAGGTTGACGTTGAACGCGATGAGCGGGCTTCGGACGCCGACGAGGACGCCGCCGGCGCGGGCGTGCAGGCGGCGCGGGCCCCGATCCGGCGCTAGCTCGCCCTCGTCGATCCGGCGCTGGAGCTCGACGGGGCCACCCCGACGAAAGAAAGCGGGCTCGCGCCCGTCGCCAGTGAGGCGCCCGTAGAAGAAGACGGGCAGCTCGAGCTCGTCCGCCAGACGCTCCGCGAGCGCGAGCGCCGCGTCGCGGGCGCGCGGCTCGTCCTCGGGGCGAAGCGGTACGAGCGGGACGACGTCGGCTGCTCCGATTCGCGGATGCGCGCCGGTATGGGCTCGGAGGTCGACGAACTCGACCGCTCGGCGGATGCCTGCAACGAGGGTGCGGACGAGCTCGTCCCCGCTTCCCGCAAGGGTGTAGACCGACCGGTGGTGGTCGGAGTCGACGTGGACGTCGAGCAGGCGGGCGGGCGCGGACATCGCAGCGCGAAGCACCGCGAGCGTTTCGGGATCACGCCCCTCGGAGAAGTTCGGCACCGACTCGAGCGGGAGCCGCATGGCGCGAGCATACGAGCCGAGGCGTGACACCGCAGTGGGCGGGCCGCGCGGCGATCGAGCCCTCCGCTCGAGCGGCGCCCGACGCCTCGCGCACGAGATCCTGATTCCCCCCGGGGGCCCTTCGGGCCCGAGCCCCCTGCTGCAAGCGTAGCTCGCCGCGCCGCGCGGATGGGTCGCGCGTCGTAACGGTTCGGACGCCGGAATGTGCCGCCTCGCGACCGGCGGCCGGCGGGGCCGGCGGAAGGCCCTGGCTACACTCGGCGTTCGCTTAGTCGTGGCTAACGAGAGCCCTCCATTCCGCCGCACGTTCGTCCGCCTGCTCGGGTTTCTACGGCCCTACCGCCGTTCGCTCGTCGTCTCGGTCGTCCTCGCCGTCGGCTCGCAGGGGGCCGGACTCGCCATCCCCTGGCTGACCGGGTACGCGATCGACCATGCGCTCCCGGACGAGGACGGGCGGATGCTCGCGATCGTCGTCGCGCTCGTCGTCGCGGCCGGTGTGGCGAAGGCGGCGATGCTCGTCGGCCGCCGCTTCATCGCCGGGCGCCAGGCTCTCGGGGTCGACTTCGACCTCCGAAACGCGCTCTACGCCCGCCTCCTCCGCCTCTCCTGGGGCTTCTACGACCGGCATCAGACCGGGCAGCTGATGTCGCGGGCGACGGTCGACCTCCAGTCCGTGCGCTTCTTTCTCGGCTACGGCCTCATCTTCTTCTTCCAGCACGTCATGACCGTCGTCGCCGTGGCGGCGCTCCTCTTCGTGATCGACTGGCGCCTCGCGCTCGCCGCCGTCGCGATCACGCCCGTCCTCTTCGCCGTTGCCTTCCTCTACTCGCGCTTCTCGCACCCGATCCTGAAGGAGGTGCAGCAGCGTCTCGGCGACATGACGATCGTCGCCGAGGAGAACATCGTCGGCGTCAACGTCGTCAAGTCGTTCGCCCAGGAGGGCCGCGAGGAGCGGAAGTTCGCTCGCCGAAACGAGGCCGTCTTCGACGAGTCGGTCCGCGCCCTCCGCCAGCGCGCCGTCTACGTCCCGATCATCGCGTTCCTGCCCCTGCTCGCCCAGGCGGCCGTGCTTCTCGCCGGCGGCCACGAGGTCGTCTCCGGCCGCCTGAAGCTCGGGGAGTTCGTCGCCTTCAACGTCTATCTCCTGATGCTCGTCTGGCCACTCCGAATACTCGGGTACTGGATCAACGAGTTCCAGCGCGCGGTCGCGTCGGGAGAGCGGATCTTCGAGATCCTCGACGAGCCGGAGGAGATCGCCGAGCGGCCCGACGCGCGGCCGCTTCCACCGGGCGGCGGAGCGATTCGCTTCGAGGGAGTCAGCTTCGGCTACGACGCGACGCGTCCGGTCCTCCGCGACGTCGACCTCGAGATCGAGCCCGGGCGAACGGTCGCGCTCATCGGGCACACCGGCGCGGGGAAGACGACGCTCACGGCCCTCGTGCCGCGCTTCTACGACGTGGCTTCCGGGCGCGTCTGCCTCGACGGGTTGGACATTCGCGACGCGCGCCTTCCCGATCTGCGCCGCGCGATCGGTCACGTCTCCCAGGATCCCTTCCTCTTCTCGGCGACGGTGCGGGAGAACATCGCCTTCGGCGCGCCGGGAGCGACGGAGGCGGACGTCGTGCGCGCCGCGCGCATGGCGCAGGCGCACGAGTTCATCGCTTCGCTTCCGGACGGCTACGACACTGTGATCGGCGAGCGCGGAATCACACTCTCCGGGGGGCAACGCCAGCGGATCGCCATTGCGCGCGCGATCGTCGTCGACCCGCGCGTTCTCATCCTCGACGACGCCACCGCGTCCGTCGACGCCACGACCGAGGCGCAGATCCGCCTCGGCCTTCGCGAGGCGATGCGGGGCCGAACGACGCTCATCATCGCGCACCGGCTCTCGACGATCTCGCTTGCGGACGAAGTCGTCGTCCTCGAGCAAGGCCGCGTCGTCGCACGCGGTAGTCACGAGGAGCTCGCCGAGACGAGCGAGGTGTATCGGGAGATCGCTGCCCACGGACTCGTCCAGGCACGCGTCCTCACCGAGGCCGAAGAGGCGACTGCCTAGCCATGCGCGTCTACCAGCCGGGTGGCCACCTGACGCAGCGAACGGGCGAGCGAGTCGACGACTGGAGCTGGGCGCGGACGGTGCGGCGAGTCGCTCTCCTCGCGCGCCTGACCCGGCCCTACCGCGGGCGAACGGCGCTTGCGACCGTGTCCCTCCTCGCTGCGATCGCGACCGCGCTCGCGCCGCCCTACCTGGCGAAGCTCGCGATCGACAACGGCATCCGCGGCGGGGACCTGACGCTCCTCGGCTGGATCGTCGTCGCCTTCCTCGGCACGGGCCTTCTCAACCTCGCTGCGACCGCCGGCCAGACGTACGCGATCGGCTGGGTGGGCGAGCGCGTCCTGACAGACCTCCGCGCGCGCCTCTTCGGCCACCTACAGCGCCTCTCCCTCGGGTACTACGAGCGGAACCGCACCGGCGCCGTCATCTCGAGGATCACGAACGACGTGGAGGCGCTCGACCGGCTCGTCACGGAGGGCGTCACGAGCCTCTTCCAGAACACGCTCACCCTCTTCGGCTCGGCGATCATCCTCTTCCTGCTCGACTGGCGCCTCGCGCTCGCGACGCTCGCCGTCTTCCCGCTCATGAGCGTCGCGACGACCCTCTTTCGCCGCTACTCGTCCCGCGCCTACCGGCGGGTGCGCGAACGGCTCGCCACCGTCACCGCGACCCTCGCCGAGGACATCGCGGGCATGCGCGTCGTGCAAGCGTTCACCCGCGAGCGCGACAACATGAAGCGCTTCCGGGGCGTGAACGAGGACTACCGCGCGGTCAACCACGAGACGGTCGTCCTGAACGCGCTCTACTTCCCGTTCGTCGAGTTCCTGTCGGCGGCCGCGTCGGCCGTCGTCCTCGGACTCGGCGGGTACCTCGTCTTCGACGGATCGATGACGGTGGGGACGCTCTTCGCCTTCATCGGCTACCTCTCGAACTTCTTCGACCCGGTCCAACAGCTCTCGCAGCTCTACAACACGTTCCTGTCCGCGGTCGCGGCCCTGGACAAGATCATCGACGTGATGGACGAGGAGCCGGAGGTGGTCGACCGGCCGGGGGCGCGGGAGCTCCCGCCGATCGAGGGCCGCGTTCGCTTCCAGGGTGTCCGCTTCGGCTACGGATCGTCGGGCCCCGAGGTCCTGCACGGAATCGACCTCGACGTCCGCGCCGGCACGACGGTCGCCCTCGTCGGACACACCGGTGCCGGCAAGTCGACGGTCGCCAAGCTCCTCGCCCGCTTCTACGACCCCCGCGAGGGCCGGATCACAATCGACGGGCACGACCTTCGGGACGTCACGCAGGAGAGCCTTCGCCGCCAGCTCGGGATCGTCCCCCAGGAGGGCTTTCTCTTTGCGGGAACAGTGCGTGACAACATCGCCTTCGGCCGGCCGGACGCGACGCCGGAGGAGATCGCGGCAGCGGCGCGTGCGGTGGGCGCCCACGAGTTCGTGCTCGAGCTCGAGGACGGCTACGAGACAGAGGTCGGCGAGCGCGGCGCGCGCCTTTCGCTCGGCCAGCGCCAGCTCGTCGCCTTCGCGCGCGCCCTCCTCGCCGACCCGCGCATCCTGATCCTCGACGAGGCGACCTCGAGCGTCGACATCGGGACGGAGCGGCGGATCGAGGCCGCCCTTCGCACGCTCCTCGCTGGACGAACGGCGTTCATCATCGCCCACCGGCTGTCGACGATCCGAAACGCCGACCTGATCGTCGTCCTCCAGGACGGCCAAATCGTCGAACAGGGAGCGCACGACGACCTCCTCGCCCGCGAGGGCCGCTACCTCTCGCTCTACGGCGACTGGGCGGCCGCGGCCGCCTGAATCGCGCGCGGCGCGCTTCGACGCTTTCGCGTCGAGGCAAGCGTGCGGCGGTGAGGACGTCTTCGTTCTCGCCGAACGTTCGCCAGCGAGCCGGCGCTACAATGCGGCCCCGTTGCGGGGTCGTCTAACGGTAGGACGCCTGACTCTGGATCAGGTAGTCTAGGTTCGAATCCTAGCCCCGCAGCCATTCGAAAGCCCCGCTTAGGCGGGGTTTTCTGTTTACAGGAACGAGGACAGGACTCACCCGTGGGCAACGGATTGGGCAACATCGTTTCGCGAGAGGGTCCGCCGTTGGCGACCAGGCAAATGAGTGCCTCCGCAACGCCAGGGCCGCGTCGTAAGCGGCATGGTCGTGACAGACGGGCGACTGGGCCGGCTGTCGCGATTGTCTCGGCCGGTCGCACGTGAGACGATTGGTCGTCCTCGAGCGGAAGGAGGGGCGGTGCCGATTGCAGTCGAGGTTTTCCCGATTACGA
>JALZGN010000015.1 GCA_030861005.1 Actinomycetota bacterium | reverse complement strand
CCCGATCGACGCCGGGGAGCTCCGTCGCGCGCAACAGCTCGAGCAGCTCGGCTTCCTCCACATCTCGCTCCAGCAACCACACGAGCTCGGGTTCGGAAGCACGGTGAAGGTCCACCCGTAGCCGGTTTGAGAGCGCCATGGATGACCCAGGAGTGAGCGGGATCTTCGAGCGGATCGTCTGCGGGGTCGACGGCACACCGGCCAGCCTGGTCGCCGTCCAGCAGGCGGTACGGCTGCGAGAGGAGGACGGAGCCCTTCAGCTCACGGCGGTCGCGAACCTCGCGAAAGCGGTGCACGCGGGCATGGCCGCCCCTCACGCGGCCGAGCTGATGCAAAGCGAGGCCGAAACGGCTCTAGCTGAGGCGCGGGCGATCGCCCCGTCCGCGACGCAGAAGCTCGCGAACGGAGACCCCGTCGCCGTCCTGCTTCGGGAGGTCGAAGGGGCCAGCCTGGTCGTCGTCGGCTCGCACGGGCGTGGGCGCGCGGCCGGGATGCTTCTCGGCACGGTGGCGGCAAGGATGCTTCGCGACGCGCCGTGCTCCGTCCTGATCGCAAGGGAAGCCCGGGATCCGGAGACGTGGCCGAGGGAGATTGTCGTGGGAGTGGACGGCTCGACGGAGTCGGCGGCGGCGTTTGCGGCCGGGCGTTCGGTCGCGGAGCGGTTCGGCGGGAGTCTCCGTGCCGTTGCCTCGACGAAGGATCAGCTCGATCGGGACGCGGCGCGGGCACTCGCACCGGAGCTGGAGGAGCAGGCAGGTCGAGCCCTCGCCGTGCTGACCTCCGCCTCCGAGTTCGCGGACCTCGTCGTCGTGGGGAGCCGAGGGCTGCACGGGCTGAAGGCGCTCGGGAGCGTGAGCGAACGCGTCGCACACCAGGCGCGTTCGTCCGTGCTCGTCGTCCGTCCCGGGCACGGGGAATGAGCGCCAGCGCGGGCGCGTTGCCGACCGCGAAGCCGAGACCCGCTAGCAAGCGCTTCGGGATCATCGGGGTCGAGGTAAGGGGCTTCCGAACCGCTCGCGACGTGTCCTTCTCGCCGGGCTGGCTCTGCGCGCTCCTCGGCGAGGCAAGCGCCGGCAAGTCGACGGCGGACGAGGCTTTTCGGTCATGACCGAGTTCGACGCCGCGCGCAGCGAGCTCTTCCTCGCCCGCGTGGTCGTCCTCGTCGAGGGCCTGGACGCTCGGAGCGGCCGAGCGGGCGCTGAACGCGCTCATCGCCGAGACTGCGGGCGAGGATCGCCCGGTCGTGCTCGACCCGGACTTCGAAGCGGTCGCGGGCCTCGCCGGGCACAACCGTCGCCGACGTTGCTCACTCGTCGATGACGACTCGGACCGCTGGTGCCATACTCGCGACGAGTCGATGAGCGCGGCCTGCGCGCACTGGGACCAGATTCGCGTCATCTCGCTGCCGGAGTACATCGCCGGTTGTGAGGAATGCCTCGCGATCGGAGGGCGGTGGGTCCATCTTCGGATGTGCATGACGTGCGGCAAGGTCGGCTGCTGCGACTCGTCCCCGAACCAACACGCGAGCCGCCACGCGGCCGAGCTGGCGCATCCGATTCTGCGCTCGGCGGAGCCCGGCGAGGACTGGGCGTGGTGCATCGTCGACAAGACCTACTCGCTCGTCGGGACGGAGCGCGTCGCCTGACGGCCGCGCCGGTGACCGGGGCCGCGCTTCCTTCGCTCCCGCTCGCGGAGTGGGAGGCGACGAAGAGGACGCTCCACCTCTGGCTCCAGATCGTGGGGAAGATCCGGCTCGCCTCGAGCCCGCCGCGCAACCACTGGTGGCACGCGCCCGTGTACCTCGACGTCCGGGGCCTGACGACCCGGCGCCTCCATGCGCCGAGCGGAGACACCTTCCAGATCGACTTCGACTTCCTCGATCACCGGCTGGTCGTCCGAACCAACGGCGGCGCGGTCGAGTCGTTCGCGCTCGAAGACGGGCTCTCCGTCGCGGACTTCGACGAGAGGCTGCACGCCACCCTCGCGGGCTTGGGGATTGACGTGGCGATTCGAGAGCAGCCCTTCGGGCTTTCGACGACGACTGCCTTCCCCGCCGATCGCGAGCATTCGGCCTACGACGGCGAGGCGGTCGAGCGCTTCTGGCGCGTCCTTGAGTGGTCGGACCTGGTCTTCGAGGAGTTCTCCGGCTGGTATTGCGGCAAGACGAGCCCCGTGCACCTCTTCTGGCACAGCTTCGATCTCGCAGTCACTCGCTTCGGCGGCGATCGCGCGCCCGAGATGCCGACTGCCGATTCCGTCACCCGCGAGGCGTACTCGCACGACCTAATCTCGTTCGGGTTCTGGCCGGGCGACGAGAACGTGCGGGAGGCGAGCTACTACTCCTACACGGCACCCGAGCCCGCCGGGCTTCGCGAGCATCGCCTTCTCCCCGCCGCTGCCGCCTGGATCGAGCAAGGAAGCGGTTCGCTCGCGCTTCTTCCGCACGACGCGGTCCGAACAGCCGCCGACCCGAAGGCAACGCTTCTTGCCTTTCTCGAGAGCGCGTACGAAGCGGGGGCGGACGCAAGCGGCTGGGACCGCGCCAAGCTCGAGTCGTCCTGGTCGCCGACGGCGCGGCCGTAGCAACATCCGAGGAGGTCCGATGGAGGACGCGCAGGTACATGGAGCGATCGAGCAACTCGTCCGCGAGGAGCACCAGCTCTGGGAGCGGGAGGCGGCGGGGACCGCGACCGAGGATGACCGGCGACGCCTGCAGGAGTTGAAGGTCGCACTCGATCAGTGCTGGGACGTGCTGCGGCAACGTCGGGCTCTCCGCGAGGTCGGCCGCGACCCTGCCGACGCGAGCGTCAGGTCACCCGAGGTCGTCGAGCGCTACGAGCAGTAACCGGCGTCTCCCCGGACTCGATACGTGGGTAGGCGGCTCGCTCTTGACGGACGACCTCGGCGCTCGACTGCGGCGCGACCGCGGTAGAGGGCGCGCGAGCGCCGCGTGTGGCGAGGAACGAGCGGGTGCCGAGCGGCCGCGCATCGCAAGTACGCCAGCGGGTCGAACTGGGGTCGCGGTTCAGCCACCCGTCTCGTCCTTGCGTTCCACTGCCGAGAGAAGGCGGCGGACGTGACGTTCCGGCGACAGGCGGCGAGACCGGCGCTCGAGTACCAACTGCGGGGTTGAGCGGAGGGGGAGGGATTCGAACCCTCGATCCGCCTAACGCGTTACGACGTGCGATGCATATCGCAGGCGTCGGACGGCGATCGAAGCGCTCGTTCGAAGGCGGGGGTCGCGCAGCGCGCTAGCGACGGCTACGCCGACGGCCCGCTCGTCGGGGACGACGGCGGCCCGTCAACCACGCGGCGGAGCAGCACGCGTGTCTTTGCGGTTTTGGCGCTCGGCCGGCAACGTCGCCGACGATCTCGTCGAGGACGCGGGGGACTGCGAACGAGACGTTCGTCTTGGTCTCGCAGAGGCTACGGCGCGACGAGAGGTCGCTGAAACGCGAGGACCGCGTACCTCGAGCCGCTCACGCCCGCCGGCCCGCGAACCACGAAGCGAAGGCGCCCATCGGTCTCTCGGACGGCGTTCGGGTTGCTCGTCGCCCCCGCTTCAGGACCGAGTTCGACCGTGTCCAGTGAGTCCCAGCCGAGCAAGGGATCGAACCGCCGCGAGACGACCGAGCCGTCGCTTGCGCGGATCATGATGACCCAGGCGCCGACGCCGTCGGTCGCGATCGTCGGCTCGCGGTAACCGGTGACGCTCACGTCGGTGGACGTCTTCTTTCCGTCGGCCGAGAAGCGCTGCACCGTGACGGCGCGGCTCGTTGTGTCCGTCTCTACCGCCACGAGCGTTTCGCCCGAGGCGAGCACGGTCGCGCTCGGACGGGCGCCGCTGCTCGCGCTTGGGCCGCTCGCCCCGCGAGACCAGGTCGACAAGGGATCAGATGCGAGGTGCTGGTAGAGGCGAAGCCCAGCCACGTTCGCGACGAGGCGTGTTCCCCCGGGCGCCGGCTCGAGGGTGGCCGTCCGAGACGAACTCGTCGTCGTCAGGATCGTCGTCGCATCCCGAAAGGTCGGGGAGTCGGTCGAGAGGTCGGTGAACCAGGCGGTAACAAGCTCGTAGGACGAGCTTCCGGTGCACCGCACCCAGGTGAGGACGCCGCGGAAGCGGCCGTCCGGGCCCCGCTCGAAGGCGAGGTCGGGCCGCGCCGCCCCTTGCGTGGGCGCGTCGACCGTTACGAGCGGCCCTACCGACGGCCCGCCCGGGGCGTCGAGGTGGCTCAGGCGGCGCAGTTGGACCGGCCGCGGGTTGGTGGAAGACATGGCGGCGCCGCTCCAAACCACCCAGGCGTGTTCCTCACCGTCCGGGTCGCGGGCAACCGCGATCGAGGCCGGCCAGTCCCCGGTCGCCGTTCCGCGGAGGAGGAGTCCGTCGGTGACCGCGCCTCTCGTCTCCGTCTGCCAGCCGCCACCTGGATCTCGCCACGCGAGCTGGACGCCCTGAGCATGCCGGCCGTGGACCGTCAGGAGACGGCCGGAGGAGGAAAGCGCCAAGCGGTGGTTACTCCCGTAGTACGTCGGCGAGCTCGATCCCGACCAGGGATCCGCCACCTCGCTCGTCCCGTCGAGGACGAGTCCGGGAACCGGCTCGACCTCGACGATCAGGCTCGGAGGGGTCGTGCTCTCGCGGCTCGCCCAGCGGGCGGCATCCGTGCTCGTCGAATCGAGCGCGAAGGAGACGCTTCCGTCCCCGGTGATCGCCCGCCCAAGCGAGACTTCATACCAGGAGCCCTTGGCGACCGGGCCGAACTGTGCGAGCTTCGCGCCGTCGATCTCCGGGCGCGTGTCCCAGGTCGTCGTCTCGCGCCACGAGGTCGAGGAGAGCGCGAAGACCTGCCCGCCGGTGGGCGCGGCGTCGGCCTGGTAAAGCCGGAGGCGGACGGCGGTAACGACCCGCCCTGTGACCCCGGTAACCCGAAAGCGAAGGAAGCTGTGATTCTTTGGGCTTGCGTCCACCCAGAGGGCGGTGCTCGTTCCGTAGCTCGTGCTCGGCTGCGCTGAACTGACGTAGGTGTCCGCCACCGGCCGAAAGACGAACCGGTCCGGCTCCGCCGCCTCGGCGGTCGCGGAGTGGACGAGCACCGTGACGAGGATCGCGGCGTGCACCCACGCACGGGAATGTGTTCTTGGCCGCACAAGCTCAATGTAGGCCGCGGTGAGCCGCGGCCTCGTCTAGTCTTTCGCTCCCCTACGGGCTAGGTCGCCTCCTCGAAGGTCGGGGCCTCGGGAGACGAGATCACGAGGTTCGCAACCGCACCTTTCACCGGCTCGTCCCGGACTTCGTGACGGGCGTCTCCGGAAGCGACCGCCGCCGCGTCGACGTGTCGGGCGCGGCTTCGCGAGCTGCGCCGCGGCGAACGTTGACCGCTCGCGGTGTACGAGGAACCAGGTGAGAGGTGAGCGGATCCTCGTCCGCGCGCTCGCCACGTTCGCCGCTTGCGGCGGCGTCGCGGTCGCGATCGTGGCGCTCCGGCGGGGGCGCTCGGGATCGCGGGGGCGGACGGATTGGAGCGAACGGAGCCGTGCACATCGCGCCACTCGGCCGGATCAGAACCGCTCCGGCTCGCGCCTGAGAAGCGATGAGATGCCCTTGGCGCGCTCGAACCGGTACCAATGCGGGACGACCCTTCACGTTTTGTTGCGGTCAAGACGACGAGGATCGCCGCAGAGCTGCCGCACGGGCAGGCAGTTTGAGCGGAGCGGCGCAGGAGTCGAACCTACCCAGCGTGGGGCTGCCACGCCTCACCGGTTTTGAAGAGCCGTTGGTGGCGATGCGAGAAGTGGCTTGGCCAGACGGGTTGCGTGGAAGCAGGCTCGGCCGCGCGACAACCGGCGCGACAGCCCGATCGCCGGCAGCCAGCGGACGGGAGCGACGTACGATCCACTCGTGGCCACTCCCGATCCGCTCATTGACCGCTTCTTCGCGGAT
>JALZGN010000014.1 GCA_030861005.1 Actinomycetota bacterium | reverse complement strand
GCCTGATTCAGCTTTGCAAGCCGGAGGTCACCGGTTCGATCCCGGTACGCTCCATCGGAAAAGCGCTGGTCAGCTCCTACTTCTGTTGGCCACAATGGCGACGCCGCTAAGCGGCCGAAACGGCGTGTAGCGGCGGCGAGGCGAATGAATCCGACCGGAGGAGCGTGCCTCAGCGCCACGAAAATCCCGGAGACGTAAACGCCGAGCAGTCGACCGTGCGGCGGGACCTCCGGCTGCGGCTGGCACTGGCACAAGATCGACCGCCCGGGTCCGCTTCGCTTCGGCATCGACCGGGAAGTACTTCCGAGCTCGAGTTGGCTGCCGAGCAGGAGACTCAATGGCGTTATGACCCCTCCAGCACGCTCCGCCGGGGGCCCGGCTGCTACGCGTTTCAAGTTGACGGCACGAACTTCAGTGACGTCATCGTCTTCGCTGCAACGCGGTAGGGGCGCCGGCAAGTAGCTTCGGTGACAACCAACCCGCCTTCAAAGGGACACGGGGCCGCCTCGAGGCGCTCGGCCGCTTCGGTGATACGGCCGTCAAGCACGTGAACCGCCGCTCCGGAACCATCTGCCAGTTGACGATCGCGCCATGTGCGCAGCGGATGTTTGCCTTGCCGTCGTACCGACGGGCGCTCGGGGAGAAGTCGTCTGCGGTGCGAAGGAGCAGGAAGCTCACCCCCGCCACTCGCATCAACCCGCCCGAGTCCGACGTCTCTTCCGTATTGGCGACGGCGAGCTCAACGAGCCGGAGCCGCTCGCGCTGCTCGTGGCGCCGGTCGAGATAGTCGAACAGGAGCCTCGTCGGTTCGTCGCTCGCCGGGTCGACGAAGATTCCTTCCGGGCCGCCGACCGAGTACACGAAGCCAGACGACGCGAGCGAGCGCGCGACCGCCTCACGGTCGCCGGCGGTGAACGCGGCCAGGAAGTGGACGACGAAGCCAGCGACTCGATCGGGCCTGCACTCGCGGGGCAACTCGAGCTCCTCGCCCGTAACGATGATGCTTGGCCGATTCGCGACCTGGTGCGGCGGGCGGGGATCGGCATTCCTCGCCTTCGCGCACCTCCCCCGTTCGCGCCGTCACCGCAGCCAGTGAGAACGATCACGATCACCAGTGCCATGGGCGGGCGGCAGTACGCGCTCATAACCCGATTCCGACGATGAGACCCGCTGCCAGGGTGGAACGCTCCTACCCAGCGACGGTTCGTGTGCTGTGTGCGCCCAAGATCGACCAACCGCCATCAGTTGCTCGCTCTTCCCCTCGAAAGAGAGACTGCCGCGACCGAGGCGCCGACGACGAGGAGGCCGGCGAGGATGCCGAGTACCACCCGCCGAGTACGGTGCCCGTCAGCGCCGACGCTGCGCGCAGCCGGTCCCGGCGATCGCTGGGTGGCCGCGGACCCGGGCGCCCCGATCCGGATCACTCTCCCATCGGGCTTGGGCCGCCAGCGGTCCTGCGGCAGGGCGCTCGTGAAGAAGTCGCCCCTCGGCGGCGCGCACGGCCGGCACCAAAACCCCGTGGTGTAGTCACCCGGGGGCACCCGCGGCACACGGAATCGCATCCTGATCACGCCCTCGGCGTCCTGGCGGATGCCACCGAGAGGGATCCACCGGGGATCCGTTGGCAGGCCGGCGGAGCGAAGATTGGTCTGCCGCTTGCCGAGCTCGAGCGGCACGAAGTAGACGCGCACACCCTCGATCGGCGGATACGCACTGGGTCGGCCGGTCTCCCTCCGCCCCGAGTACGCCTCCACGCGCTCTCCCGGCACGGCACGGGCCCGATCGAAGATCAGGCCTAAATCGGCAAACGCATCGTTCAGAGCGAGCGCAAGGAGCGCGAGTGCAACCGCCGACACGCGTGCGATTCGGCCCTTCATGGCTCTTCTACGAAGGAGTCTTCGACGCAAGTCCACCCGCCGCGCGCTGAAGAGCGCCTGGCGCCGCTCGCCGTCCTGACCGTCCTCGCAGCTCTGGCCCTCGGAGAGGTGGAACAGGGTCGAGCCGTCTTCGGGCACCGTGAAGAAAGCGGTTCACCGATCAATCGCGGGTAGAACCAGGGCGGCGACGTTGCTCGCGCGCCCGAGTCTCGCGTTTCTGGGGCGCGGCAGCCCCGCGCTCAGCGCGGAGCGCATTATCCTTCGCCCGGCCTTGGACGTAGTCGTGCGCGAGTACCGCGACGGCGATGCTCCCGGAATCGTGGAGATCAGCCGCGAAAACGCTCGCTTCTATACGGCTCTCGCGCCCGACTACTTCAGGCTGCCCGACGAAGACGGCTTCGTCGACCTAATCGAGAACGACAGCGAGTGGCGGGATGCGCCCGAGAACCTTGCGCTGGTGGCCGAAGTAAACGGCCAGCTCGCCGGTTATCTCGAAGCAAGCGTTCAGTCGCCGCTCGAGACGGCGAGATGGCAGGCGCAACGGGATCTCGGTCATGTTCGCCTCGCAATCAGCTTCGTAGGAACCGCCGACGCGTTCAAACGAAAAGGCGTAGCAACGCGCCTCGTGGAAGCTGCCGAGGACTGGGGGCGCTCGAAAGGGGCGTCGATCGCCATCTGCGACACGTACGTCGATAGTCCACTGTCCGTTCCGTTCTGGGAACAACGGATGGGCTACAGGCGACGCGCTGTGAGTTTGCGGAAGTCTCTCGCCTGACTCGCTTTTCGCCAACAAAACGCCAACCACTCCTGACTGGCCGCGAGCGCCACCGAAGGAAGCTGGCGTTTTTTCCTGCCCTCGGGCCCGTGCGGCCATGGAGACGGCACTACGCAATGGCCGTGGCGATGCTCGCGTGGCTTGACGAAACGCGAAGGGCGACTCGTCTGCGGCTACGAGTCGCCCTTCAGTCGGGACGTACGAGCTTCCGGTGGACGGCTGCGGCTCCCGTCGCCAGAAGCGATACAAAGGTACGTTCGGCGATTACGGGCGGGACTCGATCCCTCGTTTGGGGGATCTTAGTGTCACGTCGCCCCAACGAAGGGCGAGCTCGAGGCGGAGCGGCCCGCTCAGATGAGGCCGTGACTAGACGCGAGAGCGCCGCGACCTAGTCGATCGGAGGGCGTCGGCCGGCGCCACGACGCGCACGCTCCGAGGAGTCGCCGAGTCCCCTGGGACGTCGGCGCAGAGGATGCCAAGCCTATGGACCCCGGAGGAGCGCGCGCACTCAGCGAACGAATCGCAAGGCACCGTGCCGCCAAGGAACAGGCGCGAAGAATCAAGGAGGGGTGCGGCCAGCGAGGCGACGAGCCCGCCGACGGCCCCCGGGGCGTCGGCAGAGGGACCGGCACCGGCGGCGCGGCGGAACCGCCTGCCCCCGAGGAAGAGAACCGCCGAAGGATCGAGAGCGAGGGCG
>JALZGN010000243.1 GCA_030861005.1 Actinomycetota bacterium | reverse complement strand
GTTCGGGGCGGCCGTCCTGGAGGGGCTCGCCGCGCGCCACGACGTCGAGCTCCTCGTTACGCGACCCGACCGCCCGCGAGGGCGCGGACGCCGACGGGGGGCGCCGCCGGCGAAGGAGGCCGCCGAGCGGCTCGGGATCCCCGTCGAGCAGCCCGAGCGCCTGACGTCGTTTCCGGGTCGTGCCCCGGTCGTGGTCGTCGCCGCGTACGGCGCTCTCGTTCCCGCCGAGCTACTCGACGAGCGCCTCTGGCTGAACGTGCATCCGTCGCTCCTCCCCCGCTGGCGCGGGGCGGCCCCCGTCGAGCGCGCGATCATGGCCGGCGACGCCGAGACCGGTGTGACAATCCACCGGACGACGCCCGAGCTCGACGCGGGGCCGATCGCCGGCCGGAGGGCGTTCTCGATCGGAGCCGAGGACGACGCCGGCGTCGTCTACGAGCGGGCAGTCCGGGTCGCGCTCGACGTCCTCGGGGACGTCCTCGCCGAGCCACGCTTCCACCCTCAGCCGAACATCGGCGTGACGTACGCCGAGAAGATCCGACCCGAGGACCGCATCCTCGACTGGACGCGCCCACCCGCGGAGCTCGTGAACCGTGTGCGCGCCCTCTCGCCGCACATCGGGGCGTGGGGAATCGTCGACGGGCGTCGCCTGACCGTTTGGCGCGTCCGGCCGGCGCTCGAAAGCTCGACGCTCGTTGTGGGGGGCGTCGAGCTCCTCGAGGTGCAGCCGGAGGGCCGACGGCGAATGACGGCCGCCGAGTACCTTCGCGGCCGGCGGTGACGATCCCGTTCGAGACCGTGGCGGTTGCGGCGCACCGCGCGCGCCACGCGCGCGTCTTTGCGAGCTACGCTAACCGCGAGGGGGTAACTCGGGGGGTCCCCCGGGGGAAATCGCGCGCGAGGCAGCTCCGGGGACGAGTGCCCCGACGCGACCCGGCTTGCCGTCGGAGATGAACACGCGCGCCGTCGCGCTCGAGGTGGTGCGCCGCGTCTTCGACGATGATGCCTACGCCGACCGTGCGTTTCGCGCCGCCGCCGACGCGGCCGGGCTGGAGGGGCGCGACCGCGCCTTCTCCATGCAGCTCGCGTACGGGACCGTCCAGCGGGTTCGCCCGCTCGACCACGCGATCGAGGCTCTCGGCGGGCGTCCCGTCCTCCGGCTCGACCCGCCCGTTCGGGCCGCCCTCCGTCTGGGCGCCTACCAGCTCGCGTACACGCGGGCCGTCCCTACCCACGCGGCCGCGAACGAGACGGTCGAGCTCGTACGCGGCGCCGGGCTCGAGCGCGCGGTCGCGTTCACGAACGCCGTCGTCCGTCGGCTGGCGGCGGGGATTCGCGACCATCTGGCCGCCCTCGGCGACGCGACTCCCGCGGAGGCGGCGCTCAAGCACTCGTACCCGGACTGGATCGTCGAGACCTTCTGGCGCGAGCACGGCCGCGAGGCGGCACTCGCGCTCCTCAAGACGCAGAACGAGCCCCTCCCGACGGTGGTGCGACTCGGCCCGCGCGCGACGCGGCTCCCGGGCGAGCCCGATCCCGAGCTCCCGAGAGCCGTCCGGGTCGACCGCGTCCCGCGCGAGTGGATCGACGAGGGGCTCGTCTGGCCCCAGAGTCGCGCCTCGCAGCTCGCGGGGCTCGCAGTGGGAGCGAGGTTGGGGGAGCGCGTCCTCGATCTATGCGCGGCGCCCGGCGGGAAGGCGACCCAGCTCGCCGAGACGGCGGCGGAAGTCGTCGCGGTCGAGAAGCATCCCGGGCGCGCCCGCGAGCTCGAGGCGAACGCGTCCCGGCTCGGCCTTCGGAACGTCTCCGTCGTGACGGCCGATGCGCTCGCGCTTCCGCCGTCGCTCTCGGGGTTCGACCGCGTCCTCGTCGACGCCCCGTGCTCGGGCCTCGGCGTCCTCGCGTCGCGACCCGACCTCCGCTGGCGGGCCGTGCCGCTTCCCGGTCTTCAAAGACAGCTCCTGCAAGCAGCCGCCGAACGCGTCAAGCCGGGCGGGACGATCACGTACGCGGTCTGCACGCTCCACCGGGCGGAGAACGAGGAGGTCGTCGACGCGCTCGGCCTCGAGAGCGACGACCTGGGCGCCGAGTGGCCGGCCTACACGCATCCGAGGCGGCAGAAGTTCCTCCTCACCCTTCCGCACGTGCATCGCACGTCGGGCTTCTTCGTCGCGAGAATGCGGGCGTGAAGTGGCGCAACTGGGTGCGCGGCCCCGAGATCGAGCCGTCGCTCTACGCGGCCGACTTTGCCCGGCTCGGCGAGCAAGTGGAGGCGCTCATGGACGCCGGCGCCCGGATCTTCCACTTCGACGTCGGCGACGGCCACTTCGTCGAGCCCGTCACGATGGGGCCCATCGTCCTGCGCTCGATCTCGGGCCGCGTCCACGAGCGCGGCGGTGTCCTCGACTGCCACCTCATGGTCGAGAACCCCGATCGCCACTTCTCGCAGATCGCGGACGCGGGCGGGGACAGCGTCACGTTCCACGTGGAGGTCGCCTCCGATGCCGCCGCGAGTGCGGCGCGCGCCCGCGAGCTCGGGCTGGGGGTCGGATTTGCGTTCAACCCCGAGACCGCGGTCGCGGATGCCGTCGCGACCGCGGACGGGGCAGAGCTCGTCCTCTGCATGAGCATCCACCCCGGCTACTCCGGCCAGACGTTCCTGCCCGAGTCGCTCGGGCGGATCGCCGAGCTTCGCGCCGCGCTCCCGGAGGAGGTCTTCGTCCAGGTCGACGGCGGCATCGGGGAGGAGAACGTCGCCGCCGTGAGCGAGGCGGGCGCGACGCTCGTCGTCGCGGGGAGCGCCGTTTTCGCCGCCCACGACATCGCGGCCGCGTACCGTGGGCTCGCCCGGGCGGTCGCGTGAGCCACCGGCACCACCTCGAGCGCGCCCTCGAGCTCGCCGAGCGCGGGCGCAAGACGGTGAAGCCGAACCCCGTTGTCGGCGCCGTCCTCGTCCGCAACGGCGACGCCGTCGGAGAGGGCTGGCACGAGCGGGCGGGCGAGCCGCACGCGGAGGCGATCGC
>JALZGN010000225.1 GCA_030861005.1 Actinomycetota bacterium | reverse complement strand
GGGACGGCGGGCGCAGCGGGTGCCGCCGCCGCACCGGAAACCGGGCGCGCGACTCCGACCGTCTACCCGGTCGGCGTCACGGGGGAGCTCGAGCCGGGCCTGAGTCGGTGGCTCTGGCTCGTCAAGTGGCTCCTCGCGCTCCCCCACTACATCGTGCTCGCGCTCCTTTGGATCGCGGTCACGGTGCTGACGCTCGTCGCCGGCCTCGCGATCCTCTTCACGCGGCGCTACCCGCGCGGGATCTTCGACTTCAACGTCGGCGTCCTGCGCTGGACCTGGCGCGTGTGGTTCTACTCGTACTGGGCGAACGGAACCGACCGCTACCCGCCGTTCTCGCTCGGCGACGAGCCCGAGTACCCTGCTCGCCTCGACGTCGCCTACCCCGAGCAGCTGAACCGCTGGCTTCCCCTCGTGAAGTGGCTCCTCGCCATCCCCCACCTCATCCTGGTCGGGATCTTCGTGGGCGGCTGGGGATGGGCCTGGGGTCCGGGCGACGAGTGGCGCGGCTGGGGCGTCGCCGGCCTCGTGGGCCTTCTCGTCGTCATTGCGTGCATCGTTCTCCTCTTCACGGGGCGCTATCCGCCCGCGCTCTTCGACTTCGCCGTCGGACTCGACCGCTGGGCGCTTCGAGCGGCGGCGTACGTCGGGCTGATGACGGACGACTACCCGCCGTTTCGCCTCGACATGGGACCGCACGAGCCTGGACGAGCGCGAGAGTCGGCGGCCGCCGCGGCAACGTGACGGAGGCGAGGGGGGAAGCGATGACGACGACAGCGACCGAACGCCTTCCACCGACCCCGCGCGAGACCTCGCACGGCCGGTACACCGTCGCGACGCTCGGCCTCATGGCGATCGCGACGACGAACGGGATCGTCCGGGAGAGGACCTACGGCAAGGTGATGGGCGAGCGCGCGGCGCACGCGCTCTCGCTCGTGCCGATGGTCGCGCTCTTCGGCGTCTACACGAACGCGCTCGAGCGGCGCTGGCCGCTTCCCACGTGGCAGGGCGCCCTGGGAATCGGCGCGACCTGGGCGGGGATCGCGGCGGGCTTCGAGCTCGGCGTCGGCCACTTCGTCGACCGAAAGCCGTGGTCGCAGCTCCTCGGGGAGTACAACCCCGCCGCGGGCCGGACCGGCGGTCTCGTCCTCCTCGCGTCCGCGGCCATGCCGGCGCTCGTCCGCCTCTGGCGGACGTCGTCCACGAGAGGCGGTCGCCGGAGACGATGACGGAGGCCTCGCTCGGCGCTCCGCCCGTCGTCCGCTTCGCCTTCGGCTGGACGTTCGTCTTCCTTCCGCGCCAGCCTCGCTCGGGGTAGCGGTGGCGACCCTCGTCTGGCTGATCGTCTGGCTCGTCAAGGGCACTCCGGATCTCGAGTGGTTTGGATCGTGGAACGATTGGGCCGTCGCGCTCCTCGCCTGCGTCGTCTTCGACGTCTTCAGCGGCCGGGAGGTGGCCGGTCGCAATCGGTGACGGTGGTCGATTGGTGGCCGCACCGCGAGGGGTCGTGAACTCGTCGAGGACGCCGGTGCTGAGGGGAGGCCCGCCCGTCGTTGCCTTGTGCTGGTGGGAGCCGACCGCTCGAACGCGAGCCTCGAGGCGGTGCGGCGCGCGGCCACGCTCGCGGAAGGCGACCTCGGCACACCAGGCCCGCATGCACGGTGCCTTCGTCGGCTGCCCCACAACGATGCCCGCCATCCGGGCGATGCCATGCGAGTCGACGGCGACGAGCGACGCGCCCTCCTCCGCCGCCTCGTGAAGCAACGCCTCTCAAGCGGTCCGCGTGCAATCTTCACCGCCGCGGTCGTCGAGCCGGCTCGGCTCGAGCACGCTCGAGCGAAGCCTTCGCGACCTACCGGTTCGGTTCGTCGGGGACGCGACGGCGCGGAGACCCAGTCCGCCGAGTCCGTCGGCCCGGTCGACCGCGGCGAGAGCGGACGCGCTCCGATACCGAGCTGAGCGCCTTGATGCGACCGAGGCCCGAGGAAAGGGCGACTGACGGCACGCCGAACACCGGAACAAGTAACAGACTGCAACGTGTGCGGGCCTGCGGCCCGAGTAGCCGCGTCACGATCACTGGGCCGCGGTCGCTGCGGCCGCGGCTTCCGGGACGGCCGCGTCCGTTCCCTCGAGCGGCGTTCCGCGGACGCGCGAACGAGCGCCGCACCGACGGCCGTCGCCGCCGCGACGAGCATCGCTTCGCCTGAACTCATCGCTCGCGCGGCGATGAATCTCGGTCTCCCGAACGGTCTTTCTTCTTCGATGATTCCGCCGCGGCCGACCACGGTTGCCTTCGCGATCGAAGGCCCGATTGCTCCGGCCGACGTCGCGCGGCTCTCCGAGCGCTTCTGCGCTCTCCTCGCTCGAAGCGGCGCCGCCGTCGCCCTCTGCGACGTGAACGGCGCCACGGCGGACGCCGTTACGGTCGACGCGCTCGCGCGCCTTCAGCTCACGGCCCGTCGCAACGGCTGCCGCGTCGAGCTCCGCCGTCCCCCCGACGAGTTGCGCGAGCTCCTCGCCTTCGTCGGGCTCGCCGACGTCCTGCGGGTTTGAGCTATCCCTCGAGCCGCGGCGGCAGCCCGAACAGCGGGAAGAGGCGTTCCGTGTCGAGGAAGAACGTCAGCTCGACGATGCGCGTGTCGGCGAGCTCGAGGACTTGGAGCGCCCACGGATCGTAGCCGCGTCCGGAGGCGCTCGGCTTGTACTGACCGAACGCCGGAGACCCGTTCGCCGTCGCCGCCGGGATGACCCGCGACCCGCGACAGCCGATGCCCGGGCCGAGCCACCACGCGAAGATGTCGTCGCGACCCCGCAGCCAGAGGTCGTACGGCGGCATCGACTGCGTCGCATCCTCGTGGATGACGGACGTCAGGGCGTCGATGTCGTAGCGCTCGAAGGCGTCGACGTAGCGCGCGAGGAGATCGCGCTGCGCGTCGTCCATCGCGGGAACGGGGTCGGCCGCGGTCACGGCGCTTGCCTCGAGCGTCGCCCGCGCCCGCTGGAGCGCGCTCGTGACCGACGCGACGGTCGTGTCGAGGAGCTCCGCGACCTCGTTCGCCTTCCAGCGCAGGACTTCGCACAGGATGAGCACTGCGCGCTGGCGCGGCGGAAGGTGCTGGAGGGCGGCCACGAACGCGAGGCGGACCGTCTCGCGGGCGACGGCGACCTCGGCGGGATCGTCCGAGGCACCCACGAGGCCGCCCGGCACCGGCTCGACCCACGTCGCCTCCGAAAGCGCGTGGAGGTTTCCGGCCTCGGGCTCGCGCGCGGGCCCCAGATCCATCGGGCGCGCGCGTCGCTCCCGGCCGCTCAGCATGTCGAGGCAGACGTTCGTCGCGATTCGGTAGAGCCACGAGCGAAGCGCTGCGCGGCCCTCGAACCGGTCGAGGGCGCGCCATGCCCGTACGAGCGTCTCCTGGACCGCGTCCTCGGCCTCGAACGGCGAGCCGAGCATTCGGTAGCAGTAGGCGGTGAGCTCGCCTCGATACTGCTCGAGCGCGCCGGGGTCCGCCTTGACGGTGGTCGCCACGTCGTGCACGGGCGCCCATCGTACGCCTTCCCTGCGGGCTGGCGTCGCGCTGACGCGCATCAGCCGGCGAGCGGCCTTCCGGTCTCGAGGAGCGTCTTCAGGTCGCTGAGGACGTACGGCCAGCCGCCGCCCGTGTTCGGGACGCCGCCGCCGACGATCGCCGCCGTCTTCGGCGCCCGCCCGAGCTCGTGCGTCAGAGTGAGCTTCGTCACGCCGCCCTCCGTCGCCTCCTCGCTCTCCCACGTCAGGCGGGACGCCGGCTCCGTCGCGAGCTCCGAATCGAAGAGGGCCCGCCAGGCGAGAACGAGCCGCCGCGGGGGACCGACGTCGAGGACCTCCCCCTGGACGACCACGTCCGGCGCCCCCCCGGCGAGCATCTCTTGAGATGCGTACGCGCGGTAGGCACCGCCCCGCCGAAGCTCGTAGTCGACTCGGCCGCTGTAGCCGTATCGCTGGGTCCACTCGGAGGTCGTGAGCGCGTCCCAGATCGCCTCCGGGCTGGCCTTGATGTAGAGCGTGTAGACCTGCGTCCCCGTGCTCGTCTCGGTCATGGTGGTCATCCCTCTTTTCCCCCTCCTCGCTTTTCCGTCCGGTAGGACGGCACCGCTCGGCCAAACTCATCGCCGCTCTGTGCCCCCGCGCCGAACTATCCTGCGGCGGTGTCCGAACAGAAAGAAGGCGGCCGGGAAGACGAGCGTCGGCGCCTCGTCGTCTTCGACGAGGAGATCGTTCTCGATCCGCCGCTCCTCGAGCTGCTCGCCGAGATCGAGCGGCGGCTTCACTCCCTCGCCGCGCGCTACGGCCGTTCGGTGCCGCCGGAGAAGCGCTTCCAGCTCCTCGACTCGGCTCTCGACGAGCTCGACACCGCCCTCGAGCGCGTCCGAGGGGCGCGGAGCACGCTGGCGCGGATCGAGCTTCGGCTGGTCGCCGCGTACGAGCGCGCGCTCGCGGGCCTTCGAGAGGTCGAACGAGATGCCGAGCCGCGACGCTGAGCGCGCTAGCGGGCGCGGCTACGAGTGGGGCGCGGGCGTGACCGCCCCTTCGCGGGCGGCGACCGCTTCCGGAGCGTGTTCGGCGGCGGGTTGCTCCGGTCGTCGCTCGGCTCCCGCGATCCGGTAGGCATCGGCCTCGTCGAGCGTCTCGTGCTCGAGAAGAGCGGCGGCGAGGTCGTCGAGGCGGTGTCGGTTTTCCCGAAGCTGCTCGATCGCCTCGTCGTAGCACTCGTCCACGATCCGACGCACCTCGGCGTCGACGAGCTCGAGCGTCTCGTCGGAGACACGCGTTCCTCCCGCAAGGAGCAGCGCCGACTCCTCCTCGGGGCGTGGTAGTACCGACACCTTCCCGACCGCCTCCGACATCCCCCACCGCCCGACCATCTGGCGCGCCACCCGGGTCACCTGCTCGAGGTCGGATTCGGCCCCCGTCGTCACGTCGCCGAAGACGAGCTCCTCTGCCGCGCGACCGCCGAGGGCGCCGATGATCCGCCCTCGGAGGTACGCGGCTCCGTAGCCGTAGCGATCGGTCTCCGGGCTCTGGAGGGTGACGCCGAGCGCTCGACCGCGGGGGACGATCGAGACCTTGCGGACCGGATCCGCCCCCGGCTGCAACATTCCGAGGATCGCGTGCCCTCCCTCGTGGTAGGCGGTTCGACGGCGCTCCTGCTGCGACATCACGATCCTGCGCTCGGCGCCGAGCACGATCTTCTCGAGGGCATCCGTGAAGTCGGCGAGCGCGACCCGGGCGTGTTCGCGCCGGGCGGCGAGCAGGGCGGCCTCGTTGACGAGGTTCTTCAGGTCGGCGCCCACCATGCCGGGCGTCGAGGAGGCGACCGCGCCGAGGTCGACGTCGTCGGCGAGCGGGACGGAGCGCGTGTGCACCGCGAGGATCTGCCGGCGTCCCGTTTGGTCGGGGGGATTGACGGCGATCCGGCGGTCGAACCGTCCCGGCCGAAGGAGGGCCGGATCGAGGACGTCCGGGCGATTCGTCGCCGCAAGCACGATCACGCCCTCGGCGCCGGTGAAGCCGTCCATCTCGGTCAAGATCTGGTTTAGCGTCTGCTCGCGCTCGTCGTGGCCGCCGATCGCGGCGCCGCCGCCGCGGGCGCGCCCGATGGCGTCGAGCTCGTCGATGAAGACGATCGCCGGGGCAGCCTTCTTCGCCTGCTCGAAGAGGTCGCGCACCCGGCTCGCCCCGACGCCGACGATCATCTCGACGAACTCGGAGGCCGAGAGCGAGAAGAAGGGGACGTTCGCCTCGCCGGCGAGGGCGCGCGCGAGCAGCGTCTTCCCGGTGCCGGGCGGCCCCGTGAGCAGCACGCCCTTCGGGATCGCGGCGCCGAGCTTTCGGTACCGGTCGGGGTTCTTGAGGAAGTCGACAACCTCGACGAGCTGCTCCTCGGCCTCGTCGATCCCGGCGACGTCCGCGAACGTCGTCCGCCTCTCCGACGTCTCGTAGCGGCGTGCCCGCGATCGCCCGAGGCCGGTGAGGCCTCCGCCGGCCGCGGCGGCGCTCCTTCGCATCAGCCAGACGAAGAGGGCGACGAGGAGAATCGTCGGCCCGAAGCTCAGGAGGAGCGTCAGGAGGAAAGACCGCGGCTCCTCGAGCGGATCGGCGCTCACGACCACGTCCTTGCCGACGAGCGCCGCGTACAGGTCGTCCTCGGCGAAGGAGGGACGCACGGTCTTGAAGCTCTTCGACGTCGTCGCGTCCTCGCCCGGCGGGTACATCACCTCCTTCTCGAACTCGCCCTGGATGTCCTCTCCCCGCGATCTGATCTCGACGACGTTCCCCGCGTCGACCTGCTGGCGGAAGAAGGTGTACGGGACTTCCATGCGTCGGGGGCCAGGCGAGACGAGGGAGACGGTCAGCCAGTTGACGGCGAGGAGTGCGAGCAGGAGCAACCAGAATCGCCGGCCGCCGGGAGGGCGCATGCCGGCGACGGCACCGTCCTTTCGATCGGAGTCGCGGCGCTCCCCTTCCACGCGCCAGGGCGTCTCGGGTCCCGCCGCCTCGTCCGCCTTCGTCTTCCTCTTCGTCTCCGCCATCGCTCGCACGAGCGGCGCGGCCAGACATCTCCGCCCGCCCGCCGTCGATTCGATCGCCCCATGTTCGCATGCAACTCCCGGGCGTGTCGGGGCGGGACGGCAAGCGGGGCCGCGACGGCGTCGCCGATCCTCCGGCGCCCGCTTCGAGCTGTGGGATCATGGCGTGTGAGGACGATCGACGCGATGACCTGTGACGACGAGGCGATCGTGACCGAACCCGCCGCGGCTTTCCCGCGTCGGGCATGACCTCGACGGGAGGACACGCTCGAGCTGGGGTCGGAGGCGAGGGGCGCGCCGTGAAGCTGCCGAAAGCGATCACCGCCTGCCTCTTCGACCTCGACGGCGTGCTGACGCAGACCGCGAAGGTTCATGCGGCGGCGTGGAAGGAGATGTTCGACCGCTTCCTGCGTGAGTGGGCGGAGCGGAGGGGCGAGCCTTTCCAGCCGTTCGACCGTCCGACGGACTACGACGAGTACGTCGACGGCAAGCCGCGCCTGGACGGCGTCCGTTCGTTCCTCGAGTCGCGAGGGATCGAGCTGCCGCTGGGGTCGCCCGCCGACCCGGCCGAGGCGGAGACGGTGCACGGGCTCGGCACGCGCAAGAACGAGCTCGTGCTCGAGCTCATCCGCGAGCAGGGAGTGGAGCCGTACGAAGGATCGATTCGCTTCGTCGAGGCGGCGCGCGAGCAAGGCCTCCGACGCGCGGTCGTCTCGGCGAGCACGAACTGCCGCGACGTCCTCGCCGCGGCCGGGATCGAGCACCTCTTCGAAGTTCGGGTCGACGGCGTCGTCGCCGAGCGCGAGGGTCTGGCCGGTAAGCCGGCCCCCGACACGTTCCTCGCGGCGGGGCGCGCGTTCGACGTCGAGCCGGCACAGGCAGCGGTCTTCGAAGACGCGCTCGCCGGGGTCGAGGCGGGACGGGCCGGTGCCTTCGGCTGGGTCGTGGGCGTCGACCGCACCGGGCAGGCCGAGGCGCTGCGGCGTCGCGGCGCGGACGTCGTCGTGCAGGACCTGGAAGAGCTCTTAGAGCCGAGATGATCGGCGACGACGTCTTCGCGGTCGAGCCGTGGGCGGTGCCGGAGCGCGAGCTGGACCTCGACCTGCTCCCGGTGACCGAGTCGATCTTCGCCCTCTCGAACGGCCACATCGGCCTCCGCGGCAACCTCGACGAGGGGGAGCCGTGGGGGCTCCCCGGGACCTACCTGAACGCGTTCTACGAGGTCCGTCCTCTGCCGTACGCCGAGGGCGGCTACGGCTACCCGGAGGCGGGGCAAGCGATCATCAACGTCACGAACGGGAAGTTGATCCGCCTGCTCGTGGACGACGAGCCGTTCGACGTTCGCTACGGCGCCCTCGCTCGCCATGAGCGCGTGCTCGACCTCCGCGACGGCGTGCTCCGCCGCGAGGTGGAATGGGTCTCCCCCGCCGGGCAAGCCGTCCGCGTCTCCTCGACGCGCCTCGTCTCGTTCGTCCAACGCTCGGTCGCCGCGATCGTCTACGAGGTGGAGTCCGTCGGTGAGTCGGCGCGGATCGTCGTGCAGTCGGAACTCGTCGCGAACGAGGTCGAGCCGGAACGGACCGACGACCCGCGGGGTGCGGCGGCGCTACGAGCACCGCTCGTCGCCGAGGAGCACCGCCACCACGAGCTTCGCGCCGGTCTCGTGCACAGGGCGCGGGCGAGCGGGCTTCGGATGGCGGCGGGCATGGACCACGTCCTCGAGGGACCCGAGGGAACGGTGACCGCGGCGGAGAGCGAACCCGATCTCGCGCGCGTGACGATCAATACCGAGCTCGAGCCCGGCCAGCGTCTGCGGCTCGTCAAGTTCCTGGCGTACGGCTGGTCGAGCCAGCGTTCGCTCCCCGCTCTCCGCGACCAGGTCGACGCCGCCCTCGCGGCCGCGAAGCGAACCGGTTGGGAGGGGCTGCGGCGAGGACAGCGGGAGTACCTCGACGACGTCTGGGCTCGCGCGGACGTCGAGCTCGAGGGCGACGCACCGCTCCAGCAGGCGGTCCGCTTCGCCCTCTTCCACGTCCTCCAGGCCGGCGCCCGGGCCGAGCAGCGGGCGATTCCGGCGAAGGGACTGACCGGGCGCGGCTACGACGGACATAGCTTCTGGGACATGGAGATGTACGTGCTTCCCGTGCTCACGTACGTCGTGCCCGAGGCGGCGAGGGACGCCCTCCGCTGGCGCCACGCGACGATGGACTTCGCGGAGGCGCGCGCTCGCCAGCTCTACCTGGAGGGCGTTGCGTTCCCGTGGCGGACGATCCGCGGCCAGGAGTGCTCTGGCTACTGGCCGGCGGGGACGGCGGCGTTCCACGTCAACGCCGCCGTCGCAGACGCCGTCCGGCGCTACGCCGCGGCCAGCGAAGACGAAGCGTTCGAGCAGGGGCTTGGGCTCGAGCTCCTCGTTGCGACCGCGCGGCTTTGGCGCTCGCTCGGACACCACGACGCGCAGGGCGGGTTTCGGATCGACGGCGTCACGGGCCCGGACGAGTACACGGCCCTCGTCGACAACAACGTCTACACGAATTTGATGGCGGCCCGAAATCTCCGGACGGCCGCCGATCTCGCCCTTCGCCACCCGCGCCGTGCCGCCGAGCTCCACGTCGACCAAGAGGAGGCCGCGAGCTGGCGAAACGCGGCGGACGCGATCGTCATCCCCTTCGACGCCGAGCTCGGTGTCACCGCGCAAGCGGAGGGCTTCACGCGCTACCGGCCGTGGGACTTCGACAAAACGGCCTCCGACGACTACCCGCTCCTCCTCAACTTCCCCTACTACCTGCTGTACTCGAGCCAGGTCGTGAAGCAGGCGGATCTCGTGTTCGCGCTCTACGTGTGCGGCGAGCACTTCGACCCCGAGCAGAAGGCGCGCGACTTCGAGTACTACGAGCGCATTACCGTGCGAGACTCGTCGCTCTCGGCCTCGATCCAGGCGATCGTCGCCGCCGAGGTCGGGCAGCTCGACCTCGCGTACGACTACCTGGGAGAGACGGCGTTCATCGACCTGCGCGACCTCGCGTTCAACACAGGCGACGGCGTCCATCTCGCGTCCCTGGCGGGCAGCTGGCTCGCCGCCGTCGCCGGCTTTGGGGGCATGCGCGATCACGGAGAGACGCTTGCGTTCGCCCCTCGGCTGCCGGCGCGATTGAACCGTCTCGCCTTCGGGTTGGTCTACCGCGGCCGGCGGCTGCGAGTCGAGGTTCGGCCCGAGGCCGCCCGCTACGAGCTGCTCGAGGGGGATGCCCTCGAGCTCGTTCACCACGGCGAGGCTTTCACCGTTTCGCCGGGTGTGCCGGAGCAGCGCCCCGTTCCTCCCGTCCCCCCTCGGGCGAAGGCGACTCAGCCGCCCGGGCGATCGCCCCCGCGCTACCACAGAGAGACGTAAGCCAGGCCGTCTCGGCTACGTCACCGCGGCAGGGCCGATCGGATCGCTATTCCGGACCGAGGCCACGGGTTCGCCGCCCCTCCTCCTCGACCGTTCGCTCGGCCGTCGGCTCGGCCTCGAGGCGCTCGTCGGGGATCGGAAGGCCGCTTTCGACCGACACGCCATAGGTTCCGGCGCTCAGCCTCTCCTCCGCCCGCTCGATCGCCCGCAACTCGTCGCGAAGGTCGTCGACGCGGCCGGCGCGAAGCTCGTCCTCGTAGAGATCCGAGGCCTCGTCGGCGAGGTGCTGATCGCCGTGCGCGAGCTCGCCGTCTTCTCCCCGCTCGGCGAGTTCGGCGAGCTGGCGTTCGACGCGCGCTCGCTCGGCCGCGAGGAGCTCCCTTGCACGAGCATCGTCCATGCGTCTCCTCTCGCTCGGTCGTGAGTCCTATACGTCCTGGCCGCCGAGCCTCACCTCTTCTCGTTTACCCGGTCGTGCCGCTTGCTCGATACTCGTACGCTCCGATGTCGGGCTTGTCGTCGCGCCGGAAGCCGCGAACGTCGTAGCGCGTTGCCCAGCGGGGGCTTCCGCGGTCGATCGTGAGCGAGGACTCCGCCGTCGGTCGTCCGCGCCGATCCAACCGCGGGTCTCCGACGGCGTCGGCCGCCGAGCAAGCTACGCCCCGTTTCGTCACGTTGCCGACGGACAGGCGCACATTCGGGCAGAGGACTCGCCGTGTCTCCGCGAGATACATGACGTTGTTCGCGAGGACCGGTCGTTCAGCGCGAGGGATGTATCGAAGCGTCGCCTTCAACCGCACCGAGGAAGCGAACTTGCTCGAGGCGTAGGGCGGGGGAGCCCGCGTCCCGGACAAGATCGTGTTGTGGGCGATCACGACCCGTCGCGGAACGTGGACACCGCCGAGGTTGATGCCGATGTGGGCGACGACACGGGGGACGCGCGGATCGCTCCGGAGGAAGACGTTGTTTCGGATGATCACGTCGCGCACCGGCCCGAAGAGCGAAACCTGTCCTCCGCCGGGCAGCTGGTAGACGCCGAAGTGGTTCCGCTCGATCACGAGCCCCCGTCCGCGGTGAAATTCGAGCAGGTCTTGGTGGCCGCAATCGGGGTCGCGCCCGCAACGCCCGATGAGCGCGCGCTCGAAGCGGTTGCCGCGAATCAGCGTGTTCTCGCCCAGATTGCCGCGGACGAAGTCGCAGCCGCGACAGTCGTGAAAGTGGTTCTTGAGGAGTCTCAGTCCGCTGCTTCGCCCGGTCAGGATGCACGGACCAGCCTCGCCGCAGTACGAGAACCTGCTTCGCGTGATCGTGACGTCGCGGGAGTCGCGGAGCATCACGTTGGCCGCGCGGCGCGTGCGGAACGCCGTGACCACGACCCGCTCGATCGAGATCTCGCTGGAATCGACGATCTTGAGCCCGGCGTCTTGGGCGCCGGGTGTCATCCGAAGCCCGGAGAGCGTCACGGCGCGCGCTCGGACGAGCACGACCCGTCCGACGGACGCGCTCGCCGATGCACGAATCGTCAGGCGACGCGGGCCCCGGGCGCCCACGACGAGCTCGGGGTAACGAGCGCTGTGCAAGACGATCGTCCCACCGCGGTCGCGGAGCCGGGCGACGGCCACAGCGAACTCCGATGAATCTCGAACGTGAACCGTCGCCGCGGAGGCAGGCACGGCGCCGACGGGATCGAAGGCGAGAAGCGTCGCGAGCGCGAAGGCGATCGACGAGCGCGCGATCCATGACAGGGGTCGGATCGACGAGATGATAGGCAACGGAGTGGCCGACGGACGAGCGGGATGGCTCCCCGGTCAAGAAACCTCGCCGCCCGACCTCGTCCCGGGAACGGCGGCATTCTGCCCGGGCGACCCGCAGTAAACACCCGGTCGCGATCCGAGAGCCGGACCGCTCGAGGCGCCCGGGATCCCCTAGCCGATTGCGACGACGCGGGCGCGCCAAGCGCCCTTCGGGGCTTCGACCTCGACCTCGTCGCCGACGCGGGCCCCGAGGAGCGCCCGGCCGAGCGGCGAATCCGAAGAGACGCCGCCGACGCTCGAGATCTCGATCTCCATCGTCTCGCCGTCGTCGCGCTCGATTGCTACGAGCGAGCCGACCGCGACCCGATCTGACGCGGGCGCCGCCTCGACGACGGCCGAGCGATGAAGGCGGTCGCGCAGGATCGTGA
>JALZGN010000157.1 GCA_030861005.1 Actinomycetota bacterium | reverse complement strand
AGAGGGCGGGCAGCTCGCGGCTCGTGCTCCTCGCGGAGGTGCGACAGCTCCTCGAGGAAGGCGAGGCGTGGATCGCCGCCGAGGGGGGAGGAACCGAGCGCGCCCGGGAAGCGCTGGACGCGTGCCGTCGCCGGCTCTCGGGCGAGGAGGACGCGGCTCCGGAAGCAGCCTAGGCGGCCCATCGTCTAAGGTTTGGCGACGTTTCGTTTCGTCTGTCGCGGCGGGGGAAACCGTGTCGCTAACGGGGACGAATATACGACGCGGACCACGCGAGAAGGGGAGGAGATCATGCGGAGAGAGGGCGCACTAGCGCGAGACCGGACCGACATCCAGAGAGGGGCGCTCCTGTTCGGGATCGTGTTCCTCGTCGTGACGCTGGCCGGCTTCATTCCTGGGATCACGACCAACTACGACGACCTGACGAGGTTCGACGGGGAAGGCGCGAAGATCTTCGGCATCTTCGGCACGAACATCCTCGAGAACATCGTCCATCTCCTCTACGGAGTGGCGGGGCTCGCGGCCGCGGCGAGCTGGGCCGCCTCGAAGAACTACTTCATCTGGGGCGGGGTCGTCTACCTCGCCGTCTGGCTCTACGGCCTCCTCGGCGGAAGCGACGAGGACAGCACGGCCAACTTCCTGGGCCTGAACTCGGCCGCCGACTGGCTCCACTTCGTCCTCGGAGTGACGATGATCGCCGTCGGTTTCCTCCTGAGCCGAAGAGTTGCCGCCGCCGCGACGGCGTAGCGAAAATCCGACCTGTATTCGAGAAGGGCGGGCCGCGGCCCGCCCTTTTCTTTTTCCGCAATTTGCGGCAATCTAGGGCGCGGAAGGATTGTGGTAGCCTCACACGAAAGGGGCTTCGTGAGCCTCCTCGAGAACGTGCCGCGTTCGATCGCCCGAACGCCGACCTCACAAGGAGAGAAGTTGGGGCAGGTCATCGCGCTGGCCAACCAGAAGGGCGGCGTGGCCAAGACGACGACCACGTTGAACCTCGCCGTCGCGTTCCAGGAGATGGGGCACCGTGTACTCGCGGTCGACCTCGACCCGCAGGGGAACCTCACGATGAGCCAGGGGATCAACCCCGACTCGGTCGAGCGATCGATGTTCGACGTCCTCGTCCACCGGGTTCGGATCGAGGAGGTCATTCAGCGAGCCGAGGTCGACGTCGCCGTTTCGTCCATCGACCTCGCCGGCGCCGAGCTCGCGCTCTCGAGCATGATCGGGCGCGAACGCGCGCTTCAGAGAGCGCTCCTCCCGGTCCGAAACGAGTACGACTACACGCTGGTCGACACGCCGCCGTCGCTCGGGCTGCTCACGATCAACGCTCTGACAGCCGCCGACAGCGTCATTGTTCCTGTTCAGTGTGAGTACCTCTCCCTCCGTGGTCTCGTCCAGCTCGAAGGCACGCTCTCGATGATCCGTGAAAACCTGAACCCGTCGGTCGAGATCCGCGGGATTCTCCCGACCATGTTCGACGCGCGGACCGTCCATGCGCGCGAGGCGGTCGAGATGCTCAAGGAGAACTTCGGCGACCTCGTCTTCGACACGTGGATCCGCAAGACGGTTCGGTACGCCGAGGCGCCAGTCCAGGGCGTCTCGGTCCTCAAGTACGACCCGTCCGGTCAGGCGGCGGACGCCTACCGGCAGCTTGCGAAGGAGGTGCTGAATGGCGCGGCAGCGCGCGCGCGCGAGCATGCGTGAGGGTCCTCTCGCCGAGCTCTTTCAAGCGACCGAGGCAGCGCAGCGGCAGGCGGAGAAGGAGCGGCCGGCGACGGCGGATGCACCGACGCTCGAGCACGCCGGTCCGGAGCCGGAGCCGGTCACGGACGCCCGCCGCACGGTGCCGCCGGCCGACGCCCACCCGGTCGCGGCCGCCGCGCGGTGGACTGAACAGGCGCCGCGCATGCGGCGAACGCCGCGGCCGGAGTCCGCTTCCTACCTCGCGGTCATCCGGGTCGTCGGCGTCGGCGGCGGCGGATTGAACGCGGTCGACCGGATGATCGAGGCCGGGATCTCCCAGGTCGAGTTCGTCGCCGTGAACACAGACATTCAGCAGCTCCGCGGCTGCGACGCGCCGATCAAGCTCCATGTCGGCCGGGAGCTCACCCAGGGGCTCGGGTCGGGGGCCGACCCGGACGTCGGTCGCCGAGCGGCCGAGGAGGCGTACGACCAGATCAAGCACGTCCTCCGCGGTTCCGACATGGTGTTCATCACCGCCGGCGAGGGCGGGGGCACCGGGTCTGGGGCGGCGCCCGTGATCGCGCGGATCGCGCGCGAGCTCGGCGCGCTCACGGTTGGGATCGTCACCGTCCCGTTCAGGTTCGAGGGCTCCCGTCGCCGCCAACAGGCGGAGGAAGGGGTCGACGCCCTTCGCGCCGTCTGCGACACCGTCATCGTCATCCCGAACGACCGGCTCCTCGACGTGCTCGACCGGTCGACCTCGATGCTCGAGGCGTTCCGCGTCGCCGACGACGTCCTTCGCCAGGGCGTTCAAGGGATCTGCGATCTCATCACGACCCCGGGGCTCATCAACCTGGACTTCGCCGACGTCCGGACGATCATGAGCAGCGCTGGAACGGCGCTCATGGGGATCGGCTTCGCCACCGGGGAGAACCGAGGCCGCGAGGCCGCCGAGCGGGCGCTCCGCTCGCCGCTCATCGACACGGAGATCGTGGGAGCGCGCGGTATCCTCCTCTCGATCGCGGGCGGTGAGGATCTGACGCTCCTCGAGGTGAACGACGCGGCCGAGGCGATCCGCGAGGCCGCGACCGAGGAGACGAACATCATCTTCGGCGCGACGATCGACGAGCGGCTGGCCGGCCAAGTATGGGTGACGGTCGTCGCGACCGGGATCGGACGGCCGGGCCGCCGGACGACGGCGGAGCCGGTGTCGGTGACCGGCGAGCGACGCGAGGAGGCGCTCGAGCCGCCGAGCTTCCTCCGGCGCTCGTAGGGGCAGTCACGAGCGGGCGCCGGGCCGCAAGGCACGGCGGTACGCTCAGAGCATGAAAGGCGCGATCGCCGCCGGCCATCCGAGCACGGCCGAGGCGGGTGCGCGCGTGCTCGCCGAGGGCGGGAACGCAGTCGACGCGTGCATCGCGGCCGCCTTCGTCTCGTGGGTGACCGAGAGCCCGCTGACCGGGCCCGGCGCGGGCGGCTTCATGCTCGTCCACCGTGCGCGCGACCGGCGGGACCGCGTTCTCGACTTCTTCGCCGCGACGCCGGGTCGCGGGCTCGAGGAGGAAGTGGGCGCGGGCGAGATGCAGTCCGTCGACATCGCCTTCGATGCCCGAAACGTGCAGCGCTTCTTCGTCGGCGCCGCCGCGTGCGCCGTCCCGGGGACGGTCGCCGGGCTCGCGGAGGCGCATCGCCTCTACGCCACGCTTCCCTGGTCGGAGCTCGTCGCGCCGGCGGTCGAGCTCGCGCGCGAGGGCGTCGAACTGACGCCCGCGCAGGCGCTCCTCCACTCTCTCCTCGCCCCGATCCTGCGTCTCCGCGCCGAGGGACGTCGCGTCTACGGCGCGGACGGCGCGATCGCCGCCGGCGCACGGATCCCGATGGACGAGCTCGCGGCCACGCTCGCGCAGCTCGCCGAGGAGGGGCCGGACGCGTTCTACCGCGGCGACCTCGCGCGCCGCGTGGCGGCGCACGTGCGCGAGCTCGGCGGGCTCATCACCGAGGACGACCTCGCCGGCTACCGCGTCGTCGGTCGAGGCCCCGTCCGTGCGGCGTTCCGGGATAGCGAGTTCGTCTCCAACCCGCCACCGTCCTCCGGCGGAGTCCTGATCGCCTTCGCGCTTCGCGTCCTCGATCGCGCCGGGCCTCCGAGAGACGCCGGGACGGAGGCCGCGATCGCGCTCCTCGCGGAGGTCATGCGCGAGGCCGCCGCGGCCAGGCGAGCGCCGTTCCCGAGCTCCCTCTACCGCGGCGGCCTCGCCGCCCGCCTTCTCGGGGACGCGGCCGTCGACGAGGCGGCGCTGCGCGTCCGCCGCGCCTGCCGAGTATCGGCACGCGATGCCGTCGGGCTCCCGTCGACGACCCACGTGAGCGTTGTCGACGCGGCCGGAAACGCCGCCTCGCTCTCGGCGTCGACCGGATCGGGATCGGGCGTCGTCGTCCCCGGGACAGGGATCCACCTCAACAACATGCTCGGCGAGGAGGACCTGAACCCGGCCCGCGTCCGCGCGAGACCCGGGCGTCGGCTCACGAGCATGATGTCCCCCTCGCTGGTCCTCGCCGACGGCCGTCCGAGGCTCGTCGTCGGAAGCGCCGGATCGGTCCGGCTGCGGGCCGCGATCCTCCAGATCGTCGTCAACGTCGTCGATCACGGCATGGGGGTCGAGGAGGCGATCGCGGCGCCGCGCGTCCACCTCGAGGAGAAGCGCCTCCACGTCGAGGGAGGCGTCCGTCCCGAGGTCGCGGACGCCCTCGAGGGGCTCGACTACGACGTCGTCCGGTGGGGCGACATCAACCCGTTCTTCGGCGGCGCCTCGGCGGTCGCGCTTCGCGCTGACGGCGAGCTCGAGGCAGCCGGCGACCCTCGTCGGGGTGGAGCCGGCCTGGTCGTCGCGTGAACGGGGCGCGCCACCCCTTCCGCATTCGTCGCGCGGAGCCGGGAGACGCCTCCGACCTCGTCGACCTCGCGCGAGCGGTGGGCTCCGAGCCCGAGGGTTGGCTGATCGCGGACGGCGACTGGCGGACGGCCGCCGAGGAGCGCCGCTACCTCCGCGCTGTCCGACGGTCGGCGCACGCCGCCGTCCTCGTGGCCGAGGCGCCCGACGGGATCGTCGGCCGCCTCTCGATCGCGCGCGACCCCCACCCGGCGAGCCGCCACGTCGCCGACGTCGGACTCATGGTCGCGCAACGCTTCCGCCGCCGCGGCGCCGGCCGAGCGCTCATGGAGGCGGCCGAGGAGTGGGCTCGCGAGGTGGGCGTCCGCAAGATCGAGCTGCACGTCTTTCCTCACAACGAGGCGGGGATCGCGCTCTACGATCGTCTCGGCTACGTGCGAGAGGGTCTGCGCCGAAAGCACTACCGTCGCGGCCGCGACCTTCTCGACGCCGTCCTGATGGCGAAGGAGATCGGATGAGAAAGCTTGTGCTCGCCGTCCTCCTCGCGGGCGCCCTCGCCGGCTGCGGCGGCGTCGACGAGGCCGAGAAGGACGCGGCGATCGCGGCCGCGAGGGCGGTGTACGAGAAGGAGCGCCTCGCGGGGACCGACTTCCAGCGCGGCCCCTGCCTCGCGAACCCACTCCCGGACCCGAGCTCGAATTGGGTGGTCGACGTCGCGCACGATCCCCGCCGCCCCGAGGACGACGACCCGGCGAACCAGTGCTCGGCCTATCGCGACGGGAAGGCCGAGCACTTCGTCGAGCTCGACCCCGACGGAAACCTCATCCGGGCGAAGTGACGGAGCCGGCGATTCCGAAGGAGGAGCGCGGCGTCGTCGTCACCGAGCCCGAGCTCGCCGAGGAGGAGGCGCTCTGGACGGAGGAAGGCGGGGGCGATCACGCCGGCTGGTTCTGCGTGAAGACGGACCCCTTCCCCTGCCCCGCCGCGGGGTGTGACTTCGTCGCCGAGTTCATGACGGCCGCGCACCTCGTGCTCGTCTGGGAGCGACGCGACGACCCAAACCTGCTCCGCCACGCGCAGCGCGCGAAGGAGGTCGGCCGGAACCCGCAGATCGTCGGGTACCGGTCGGAGTTCGGCCCGAGCGCCTCGTACTACGCGTGGGAGGCGGCCGGTCGCCCCGTGCACGGCGTCAGGCGCTCCTAAGCGGGAGGTCGGCCGACGGGGGACGACGCGAGGCCCGGACGCGGCGGTCCGCGCGCGCGCCGCGGTCAGAGCGCCTCGACACGGCCGTTCGAGGCCGCCCGGCTCTTGATCTCGCGGTCCCGCGCGACGGCCTTGGCGGCGCCCTCGAGGAGACCCGCGAGCAGGACGACGCGCTCGCGCTCCGAGCGGAGCTCGAGGAGGCCCTGCTTCGCCTCCGTTCCGAGGTCGATCCGGGCGGCGATCTGGAAGGCGAGGTCGTCCCCGTCGCGGTCGAGCTCCTCGAGCTCGGCGTCGGCGGCAGCGACGACGCGGTCGTACGCCGCGAGGCACCGCTCGCGCTCGCTCTCCGTGGGGTCCTCGCCCTCGTCCTCCACCTCGTCCACCTCGGCGGTCGTGAAGGAGCGGCCCTCCGTGAGCTCGACGAGCCGGAACCGGTCGCGACCCTCGACGACGATGTTGAGCCGTCCGTCGGGGAACCGCTCGAGCACCTCGACGACCGCGGCGCGCGTCCCGATTCGTCGCATCCCCTCGTCGTCTGCGAGGACGAGACCGAAGTCGACCTCGCCCTCGAGGCACTCGGCGATCAGCTCCTTGTAGCGCGGCTCGAAGATGTGGAGGGGAGCATGCTCACCAGGGAGGAGCACGAGCGGCAGCGGGAAGAGGCCGATCTCGTCCACGCGCCTAGGGTAGTGGCTCGCTATTCCGCCCGCCGCGATGCGAGAACGCGCCGCGCGCAGACGAGCCCGGAGATGGCGCACTCGAGCGCCGAGGCGGGCTCGTAGCCGAAGCGGCCGTTGTCGCCGTCGACCTTCGGGTCGGCTTCCGCGTCTAAGCTCCGTCCGATGGCGCGCGAGGAGCTTTTGCGGCCGGCGATCGCGGCCCTCGCCCCGTACGAGCCGGGGAAGCCGATCGGGGAGGTGCAGCGCGAGCTCGGTCTCGCGCGCGTCGTGAAGCTCGCCTCGAACGAGGGCCAGTTCGAGCCGTTTCCGGCCGCCCGGGAGGCGATCGAGCGCGGGATCGACGCGCTGAACCGCTATCCCGACGGGGCTGTCCACCGCCTCGCCGTCGCGCTCGCCGAGAAACACGGGGTCAGCCCGGAGCACGTCGCCCTCGCCGCGGGCGCGGACGCGGTCATCATGTACCTCTCGCTCGCCGCGCTCGATCCCGGTGACGAGGTCGTGTGCGGATGGCCGTCGTTTCCGAGCTACGTGCTCGACGCGATCAAGCTCGGCGCGACGCCGGTGCGCGTCGCCCTCGCGAACGACGTCTACGACCTCGAGGCGATCCTCGACGCGGTGACGCCGCGGACCAAGATCGTCTACGTGCCGAACCCGAACAACCCGACGGGGACGATGGTCTCGCGCGCGGAGCTCGACGCGTACTTCGAGCGCGTCCCCGGGCACGTGCTCACCGTCCTCGACGAGGCGTACTTCGAGTACGTGGACGAGCCGGACTATCCGGACGGGATCGAGGAGTACCTGAAGCGCGACGACCGACGCGTGCTCGTCCTGCGGACCTTCTCGAAGATCTACGGGCTCGCCGCGCTCCGGGTCGGCTACGGCGTCGGGCCGGTCGACGTCGCCCAGGCGATCCGGAAAGTGCGAAACGCGTTCGACGTCAGCCAGCCCGCGCAGGACGCCGCGCTTGCGAGCCTCGGCGACGAGACCGAGCTCGCCCGCCGCCGGGCCGTGACGGCCGCCGGGCGAGCCCAGCTCGCGGCGATCTGCGCCCAGCTCCCGGTTCGCGTCGCGGCCCCGCCCGTCGCGAACTTCCTCTTCGTCGAGGTCGGAGAAGAGGCAAGCTCTCTCTTCGACGCGCTCCTTCGCGAGGGCATGATCGTCCGGCCGCTCGCGCCGTTCGGCGCGCCGGACGCAATTCGCGTCACGGTCGGAACGCCCGAGGAGAACGACCTCTTCGGGGCGTCGTTCGCCCGCACCCTCTCCGCCGCCCCGCGGCCGTGACCGGCGATGTTTCCGCCGCCTCGAACTTGCTCGTCCGGAACCGGGACGGGGTCGACTGAAGGTGTGCTGACGTGGGTTCGTGGACGCGCGAGGCACTCGTCGAGGGAGTGCGCACAGGGGATCGTCGCGCCCTGGCGCGCGGGATCACCCTGATCGAGAACGGCGACCCGCTCGCGTACGAGCTCGTCCGTGAGATCTATGCGGACACGGGACGCGCTTATGTCGTCGGGATCACCGGGCCACCCGGGGTGGGAAAGTCGACGCTCGTGGGCTCGCTCATCCGCCACGTTCGTTCGGAAGGCACGAGCGTCGGCGTCATCACCGTCGACCCGTCGAGCCCATTCACCGCGGGCGCGCTCCTCGGCGATCGCATCCGCCTTGCCGACCACTTCCTCGACCCCGGCGTCTTCATCCGTTCGATGGGGACGCGAGGGCACGTCGGGGGGGTGGCCGAGGCGACGCTGCAGGCCGCGCTCGTGCTCGATGCCGCCGGAAAGGATGTCGTCTTCGTGGAGACGGTCGGGACGGGCCAGAGCGAAGTCGAGATCGTCGCGATCGCGGACACGGTCGTCCTCGTCCTCATGCCCGGCTCCGGCGACTCGATCCAGGCGCTCAAGGCGGGGATCATGGAGATTCCCGACGTGATCGTCGTCAACAAGCGCGACCACCCCGCCGCGAAGACGATGGCGACGGAGGTCCGCTCGATCCTGTCCCTCGACCGCGGGCGGGACTGGCGGCCGCCGATCGTCCTCACGGAGGCGGTTCGCGGCGAGGGGAGCGAGGAGCTCTGGGAGACGGTCGGCGAGCACCGCCGATACCTCGAGGACGCGGGCCTCCTCGCCGATCGCCGAGCCGAGAGCCTCGCGGCCGAGGTGTTCGCCGTCGCGAGTGCGCGGGCAAAGTCTCATCTCGAGCGAGCCGTGGCGGGCGACGCCGACCTTCGCCGCCTCCTCGACGAGGTGAAGAGGCGCAAGCTCGACCCGCTGACGGCCGTTCGCGAGATCATGAGAACGGTCTTCCACGTTGACAGCGACTCCGTCCCGGACAGCTAGGCCCCCGAGCCTCGGGGACATTGAGGAGGCGCGAACGCGCCTCGAGGGCATCGCGCGCGTCACGCCCGTCTACTCGTCGGAGACGCTCGGCCGTCTCGCCGGGCGGCCCGTGTTCCTGAAGGCCGAAAACCTGCAGCGCACGGGGTCGTTCAAGATCCGGGGAGCAGTCAACAAGATCGCGACCCTGACCGCGCCCGAGCGCGAGGCGGGTGTCGTCGCCGCAAGCGCCGGAAACCACGGGCAAGCGGTCGCGTGGGCGGCCCGCGAGGCCGGCATCGCGGCCACGATCTTCATGCCGCAGGACGCGCCGATGGCGAAGGTCGACGCGACGCGAAGCTACGGCGCCGAGGTAGTCCTCGTCGGCGAAGGATTCGAGGCCGCCCACGAAGCGTGCCGGGAACGGGTCGTCGCCGGATCGACGCTCGTCCACGCCTTCGAGGACGGGACGGTGATCGCGGGGCAGGGGACGCTCGGGCTCGAGCTCGCCGACGCGCCCGAGCTCGCCGGCGTCGCGGTCGTGACCGTTCCCGTCGGCGGTGGCGGCCTCGCCTCCGGGATCGCGCTCGCGCTGAAGGCGGTTCGGCCCGAGTTGCGGATCGTCGGGGTGCAGGCGGCGAACGTCGCTCCGCTCGCCGGAGAGCCCGTCGCGTCGTTCACGATCGCGGACGGGATCGCGGTGAAGAAGCCGGGTGACGTGACCGGCCCGATCCTCGCCGAGCTCCTCGACGCCGTCGTCACCGTCACCGAGGACGAGATGGCGCGCGCGATCGTCCTCCTCCTCGAGCGCGTGAAGCTCGTCGTCGAGGGCGCGGGGGCGGCGCCCGTCGCGGCGCTTCTCTCCGGGAAGGTGGAAGGGAACGAGCCGGCCTGCGCGCTCCTCTCGGGCGGGAACATCGACGCGAGCCTGCTCATGGAGGTCACGCGCTACGGCCTCACGCAGGCAGGTCGCTTCCTCGTCGTGAGGACGCACGTGCCGGACCGTCCCGGCGAGCTCGCGAAGCTCCTGACCCTTCTCGGCGACGAGCGCGTGAACGTTATCGCCGTCCAGCACCAGCGCGAGGGGCTCAAGCTGCCGCTCTCGGACACCGCGGTCGAGCTGACGCTCCAGACGCGCGACGACGAGCACTGCGCGGCCGTCCTGACGAGGATGCGCGAGTGGGGCTACGAGGTCGTCCGCCTCCGCTGACGCCCGACGGCAGGGAACGGGAACCGGCCTCGTCTCACGAGCGCGGCGGACGCCGAAGAGCTAGAGGCCGAGGTGACGGGCGATCACCATCCGCTGAACCTCGTTCGTGCCTTCGCCGATCTCGAGCACCTTCTGGTCGCGGTAGAAGCGCGAGATCGGGAACTCGTCCATGTAGCCGTAGCCGCCGTGGATCTGGAGTGCGTCGTTCACGACCCGGTTCGAGAGGACGCCGGTGTAGAGCTTCGCCATCGCCGCCTCCTGCGCGAACGGGCGCCCCTGGTCCTTTAGCCAGGCCGCCTTGTAGACGAGCTGTCGCCCCGCCTCGATCTCGGTCGCCATGTCGGCGAGCTTGAACTGGACGGCTTGGAGCTTCGAGATCGGAGCGCCGAAGGCCTGACGTTCCTTCGCGTACGCGAACGCCATCTCGTACGAGCCCTGGGCGAGGCCGACGCCCATCGCCGCGACCGAGATCCGGCCGCCGTCCAGGATCTCGAGGAACTGGCGGAAGCCGGCACCGCGCGGTCCGAGGAGGTTCTCCGCCGGAACGGCGCAGTCCTGGAACGAGAGCTCCCGCGTGTCGGAGGCGTTCCAGCCCATCTTCTCCATCGGCTCGGAGACCTGGTAGCCGGGCGTTCCTGCTGCGACGATCAGGTTCGAGATCTCGCCGTCGCCCGTTCGCGCGGTGATCGTGACGCAGGCGGAGATGTCCGTGCCCGCGTTCGTGATGAAGATCTTGGAGCCGTTCACGAGCCAGCGCCCGTCGCGAAGCTCGGCCCGGGTCTCGGTCGCGCCGGCATCCGAGCCGGCGCCGGGCTCGGTGAGCCCGAAGGCCGCCAGCTTCCGTCCCGACGCGAGCTCTGGGAGCCACGCACCCTTCTGCTTCTCGTTTCCGTACAGGTAGATCGGCATCGTCCCGAGCGACGTATGCGCGGCGACCGTAATGGCGACCGAGGAGTCGATGCGCGTCAGCTCTTCGATCGCGATCGCGTAAGCGACGGTGTCGCCGCCCGCTCCTCCGTACTCCTCCGGGATGGGGATGCCCATGAGGCCGAGCTCCGAGAGCTCGGCGACGATCTCGTAGGGGAAGCGGTGCTCGCGGTCGAGCTCCTCCGCGACCGGCCGGATGCGCTGCTCGGCGAAGTCGCGAACCGTCCGGCGAAGGAGCTCGTGTTCTTCCGAGACGTCGTAGTCCATGAGCGCTCGAGAGGCTATCTCCCCTCGGGACTCCTGCCGCGAGGCGCCGCCCCGCCTCGGTCTAGGGCGCGAGCCGGCGGGCGAGCTCGGCGATCAGACGGACGCCGTAGCCCGTCGCGCCGAGGCGAGGGTAGTAGTCGCGGCCCCGATCGAGGAACGCCGTCCCCGCGATGTCGAGGTGCGCCCAGGGCCCCTCGCCCGCGAACCGCTCGAGGAAGAGCGCCGCGATGATCGACGACCCGCGTTTCTTCTCGGGGGAATTCTTGACGTCCGCGAAGAGCGAATCGAGATGGCGAGCGTACGAGCTGTGGAGCGGCATCGGCCACGCGTGGTCGCCGCTCGCCTCGGCCGCATCGCGAACGCGGGCGACCCACTCGGCGTCGTTACCGAAGAGGCCGGCGTAGAAGTCGCCCATCGCGACCTGGATCGTCCCGGTGAGCGTCGCGAGGTCGAGGAGGTGCGTGACGCCCTGCCCGCGGGCGTACCAGAGCGCATCCGCGAGGACGAGGCGCCCCTCGGCGTCCGTGTTCGTGACCTCGATCGTGATGCCGCTCGCCGCCGTCACGATGTCGCCCGGCCGGTACGCGTGACCGCCCGGCATGTTCTCGCAGGCGGGGACGACGCCGACGATCCGGATCGGGAGGCCGAGCTCTGCGACCGCCGCGATCCCGGCGATCACCGCGGCCCCGCCGCTCATGTCCGACTTCATCTCGTCGAGGTTGTCGGCGGGCTTCAGCGAGATCCCGCCGGCATCGAACGTGAGCGCCTTCCCGACGAGCCCGAGCACGATCTCTTCCGCGGCGCCGGTCGGCTCGTAGCGCAGGGTGACGAGACGGGGCGGGTTGCCGCTCCCCTGGGCGACGGTCGCGAACGCACCCATGCCGGCGGCCTCGATCTCCTCGGGACCGAGTCCTTCGAACGCGAGCGCGGCGGATCGGGTCGCGACCTCCTCCGCCACCTCGGCGAGGCGAGCGGGCGTGAGCTCGTTCGGCGGGGCGTTCACGATGTCGCGGCAGCGGTTCGTCCACTCGGAGACGACCGCCGCCTCGCGGGCGGCCGCCTCGACGTCGGCACCGTCGGCTCCGCAGAGGACGACGCGGGCGACGGGTGCAGGCCGGGCGCCGTCCGTCTTCCAGCGGCCCGCGTCGTAGCTTCCGAGGACGACTCCCTCGATGACTGCGCGAGCCTGCTCCGCCGGCGGGAGTGGCGATCCATCGGACTGGACGAGCCACGCGAGCGTACGACTGCCGATCCCGCCAGCGCGGGTGGCGACGGCCGCTGCCGCCGAGCGCAGCCCGTCCGCATCGAGCTCGGCACGGCCTCCCGTCCCCACCGCCGCGAGCCGGCGAGCCGGGAGCTGATCGAGCGTGTGGAGGAGCGTGAGCGACCCCCGGGACCCCGTCAGCTCCCCGTCTTCGACGAGCTGGGCGAGGCGCCCGCCGACTCGCCTGTCGAGGTCGCGTGCGGCGGACGGAAGCTCGACCGGGTCCGCGACCGAGAACCCGAGGACGTCCGCCTCAACCTCGTGCGGCGACGTCTCCACGGCGACGTCCATCGGGGAAAGGATGCTAGCCGAGACGCCCAAACGAGGGACGGACCCTAAAGGCGGGCCTCGCGTCCACCGATACCCGGGAAGCGCTATGAGCGCGGCTCTACCCTCTCCGTCCGCACCCTCCCCTCGCGGGCACCCTCTCTCAGTGGAAGCCCTCCAGGATCGCCTTGGGGGGCTTCTGCGTGAGCGCGAGGGGCTGCGCGCGGCCGCGGCGGGATCAGAGCTGGAGCGAAACCGGCTCGAGATCGTCCGCGTCCAATGGGCGCTCTCGCACGCGCTCGTCGCCCGCTACGCGCCCTAGGCGGGACGCCGGGAATCCGCCGCTATCCTCGCCTTTCGTGGCCGGCGTGCACCGGAAGGCGATGCTCGCGCTCTCTTCGGGACACCTCGCCACCGACCTCGCGCAGGGATCGCTCCCGGCGATCCTGCCGTTTCTCGTCGACAAGTTCGACCTCACGTACACGATGGCCGCCGCCCTCGTGCTCGCCGGGACGATCTCGTCCTCGATCATCCAGCCCGCCTTTGGGCTTTGGTCGGACGCGCGCGGGGCGCTCTGGCTCCTTCCCGCCGGCGTCGCCCTGGCCGGGATCGGGATGGCGGCGGCTTGCCTCGCGCCCGACTATCCGCTCGTCGTCCTCTGCGTTCTCGCCGCCGGTCTCGGAGTCGCGGCCTACCACCCCGAGGGTTCGAAGTTCGCGAGCTACGTGAGCGGCGGGCGCCGGGCGAGCGGGATGGCGTACTTCTCCGTCGGCGGGAACGTCGGCTTCGCGCTCGGGCCCCTCGTCGCGTCCTTCGTGATCCTGACGCTCGGCCTCGGGCTCGACGGCGGCGTCCTGATCGCGGTCCCCGGTCTCGTCGTCGCAGCGGCACTTCTCGCGGCCCTCCCGCGGCTCGCGACGTTCGTCCCGAGCGACGAGACGCTCGCCGAGTCGCGCGGGGCCCGGGGAAGCGCGGGCGGTCTCGCGCTCCTGCTCATCGTCGTTGGGCTCCGAAGCGTCGCGCACATGGGCCTCTTCACCTTCGTCCCGCTCTACGAGATCGCCCGTGGGAACGGCGCCGGCTACGGGACGCGTCTCCTCGCGTTCTTCCTGCTCGCCGGCGCCGTCGGGACGCTCGCGGGCGGGCGGCTCGCCGATCGCTTCGGGCGGCGGAGCGTCCTCGTCGTGAGCTTCGCGGTCGCGACGCCTCTCATCCTCGTCTACGCGCTGGCGGGCGGTCTCCTCGGCGCGATCGCGCTCGTCCTCTCGGGCGCGGCCGTGATCGGAACTTTCGGCGTCAGCCTGGTTATGAGTCAGGAGTACATGCCGGGGCGGGTCGGGATGGCCTCCGGCCTCTCGATCGGGATGGCGATCGGGCTCGGCGGCGTCGCCGCGCTCTCGCTGGGAACCGTGGCCGATGCCGTCGACATCGACGCGGCCGTCATCGCGACGGCGGCCGGCCCGGCCCTCGCCCTCTTCGTCGCGATGATGCTGCCTCCCGCCCCTGCGCGAGGCCGCGGCGAGCCGGCCGCCGCCCCGGTCTGAGACGGGAGGGGCC